>JANLST010000432.1:0-6591 GCA_031362505.1 Sphingomonadales bacterium | reverse complement strand
ATCGATTTCTTCCGTGCCGTTGCCGCCGAACGTTCCAATGGCAGCAATCTTGCCATCCTTGACCGCGAGATCGCCTTCGATCAGCGCGCCACCTGAGCCATCGGCAATCGTGCCGCCACGAATGATCAGGTCATAATCGGTCATTGTCATCACTCTCCTATTTGGCTTGAATGTCGAACCAGTTTACGGGCACGTCAAGTCAGAACCGAATCATAGACAGGAATGCCGCGATGAAAGCGATCCAAAGCATGCACCCCGCAGCGCTCGAAACCCTGACGCTGGTTGACGTGCCGGATGCACCTCCGCCCGGCCTTGGCGAAATCAGCGTGCGGATCAGGGCAAGCTCGCTCAACTATCATGACTATGCGGTTGTGAAAGGCATGATCCCTGCAAGCGATGGTCGTATCCCGATGTCGGACGGCGCAGGCGAAGTGACGGCGGTTGGGGCAGACATAACCGAATATAAAGTTGGAGATGCTGTCGTCTCGACCTTCTTTCCTTATTGGCTTGATGGGACGCCACCGAACGACGCCTTTACGCGCGTTCCTGGCGACGGCATCGACGGCTATGCCCGTGAAGCGGTGACCGCGTCGGCGAATTGGTTCACGCATGCTCCAGTCGGCTATTCGCATGCAGAGGCCGCGACACTCACCTGCGCTGGCTTGACCGCGTGGCGCGCTTTGGTGGTTGATGGCGGCATCAAACCTGGCGCGACCGTGCTTGTTCAAGGCACAGGCGGCGTGTCGATCTTCGCGCTGCAGTTCGCCAAGGCGATGGGCTGTACCGTGATCGCAACCTCATCACGCAGCGAGAAACTGGAGCGCCTCAAGGCGCTCGGAGCGGATCATTTGATCAACTACAAAGAGGTTGAATCCTGGGGCGCGAAAGTGCTGGAACTGACCAATGGAATTGGTGTCGATCATGTTGTCGAAGTTGGTGGCGCTGGAACGCTCGATCAATCGATGATCGCCGCGTGCAATGGCGGGCATATTGCATTGATCGGCGTGCTCACAGGCTATGCCGGTCCAATCATGACCGTAAATCTGATGCGCAAGCAACTCCGCGTTCAAGGGCTGACGGTGGGCAGTCGCCAACATCAAATTGAGATGATCCGTTCCATCAATGTCAGCGGGATCAGGCCCGTTCTTGATCGGAGTTTCCCGCTCGCGAACCTCGCAGATGCCTTTCGCCATCAGGAAGGCAATACGCATTTCGGCAAGATTGTAATCGATATCTAGGCGGCTATCCCGCTCCAGATGGCACCCTCCCGCCGAGTATCGAGATCAACAGCACCACGGACGCCAAGCCTTGCGCGCGCTTCTTCGAGCGGCGTATTCCAGACATCCTCCATCTTCGCCATCCAGAACCCATCGGACTCCCGGCCAACACAAATGCCTTGCTGAATGCAGGTCAGCGCGGTTTCCCAGACTTGCGGATAGTGGAGCATGGTGCGGATCACATAGCGCATTGTACCAAGGATAGAGATGACGCTCATTTCGCCTGCCAGTTCCTTGTTCTGGATATGAGTGTGGATCGTTGAAAGCCTGAACCAATAGGGGATCAGTTCGCCCATGTAATTGAAGCCTCCACCCGTCAGAATATGCTCATAATCGTGGGTCTGGCCGGAACGGATGGAATAGAAATCCCATTGGGTTTTGGGTTCGTAAAAAGGCACAATCTGGATCTCGTAGCTTCCGTTCTTCGCGACATCATAATAGATTCCGCCCACAGTCCCCGGTGCGCAATTCGCCAGGTCATCAATCACATAGTCTGAAACAAACCATTCCTTGAACCATGCATCAAGGGCAGGGTTGACCTTGCGTTCCTCTGTGAACATCGCTTCAATATGATCGAAGTCGCGCAACTCCTGCAGGATGCCGATCAGTTCATGCATTTCTACGGCGGGTGGATAGTCCGAGCCGTTTTTCTTGAGCGCAATCATGGCAATCCATTCGCGCAAACGGGGGTGGTTGAGATATTTCGATGATGAAACGAGCACGCTCGAATCCGTACCAAGCAGATTTATGCCGCGCGCGAGATAGGGAATATCAGCCATGCTATTTCTCCAATTGCGCAAAAACTAACCCTTTTCAATTCGCAAATCTAGGGTATTTGTGAATTATGATATAGATTTGCGTCGAATCGGGAGGCTGATTACATGACAAGATCGAAAATTGCGCTGGTGACAGGCGCGAGCCGGGGCGCAGGCGCAGGTGTAGCGCGCGGCTTCGGTGAACTGGGCTATACCGTCTATGTTACGGGCAGGACTGTAGCTCCGGGTGACGCAAAGGGCTGGGACGGGTCGGTTCTTCCCGGGACGGTGGCAGAAACGGCAGCGGCAGTAACGGCGGCGGGTGGCAAGGGGATTGCCGTCACGTGCGATCATGCCGATGACGCACAGGTTGCAAGCGTTTTCGAACAGATTGCAGCAGAGCAGGGTCGGCTCGACATGCTCTTCAATAACGCTGCCTATATGCATCACCAACTGATCGAGCAGAAGAAGTTTTGGGAAAAGGAATTGGATGCAGCAAGGATTCTCGATGTCGGCCTGCGATCGGCCTATGTTGGAAGTTGGCATGCGGCACGGATGATGGTGCCACAGGGATCGGGCGTCATTGCGTTTGGATCATCGTTCGGTGGCACATGCTATATGCATGGGCCCGCCTATGGGGCCCAAAAGGCTGGCCTCGACAAGTTCGCGCACGATATGGGGCATGACTTTGCAGGCACTGGCGTCAGAAGTTTTTCGATCTGGATGGGCCCTCTGATTACCGAACGTTCGATGATCGCGCGGACCCAGCATCCCGAGCAATATGAAGGGTTCATAGAGAGCGCGGAGAATCCCGAATTTACCGCACACATTCTCAATGCCCTGGCAAGCGACCCACGCGGAGCCGACCTGTCGGGAAGCACGCTTATCGGAGCCGAAATAGCCAAGGAATTGGGCGTGACCGATCGTGGCAAGGAGCGCCCCTCCTATCGCGAAATGCTCGGCAATCCCCCAATCAAAAACCCAGCCGCGGTATACTGAATGAACCGCACCGATCCGATCTTTGATGCGGTCACCGCGCCAGGAACGCCCTTCGAAATCGGAGAGCGTGATGGAATGCGACAGTTTGTTGCTGCACCATCCGATCTCAACCAGCTGATTGAACGCGCAAAGCGGCACGGAGACAAAACGTTCGTCGTCGAAGGTGAAAGACGCCTGAGCTTCGATGACATGTTTGCGCTGCGCGATGCGCTTGTTCCTGAGCTTGGCATTTCAAAGGGTGACAGGGTTGCAATCTGTATGCGCAACCGGGCGGAATGGATGATTGCCTTTATGGCAGTGATCAAGGCTGGCGGCGTAGCGGCACTGCTAAACAGTCGTGGATCGGCGGCTGAATTTGATGCGGCCATAGAGGAAGTGACGCCAGTGCTGGTGCTCGCAGATGCAGAGCGCACCACATTAATCCGAGCAGGGGCTTTTGCGGGGCGGATAATCGAGGCGGAGAATTTTCCCGCCTCTGACGGCATGGCGCCCAACCAGATGCCTGCCGACCCTGCCGCCCCCACCGATCCTGCTGCCATCCTTTTCACATCCGGTACAACCGGACGGGTAAAAGGAGCGGTGCTCACGCACAGGAATTTGGTCACCGGTTTATTGAGTATGCAATTGTCAGGCGTCATGGTTTTGCAGGATGCGGCCCAAAGACACGGCATCCCGGTCGAGACGATGATCGCAAACATGCCACAGCAGGCTGTGCTTCTTGTCTATCCGCTGTTTCATATTTCCGGACTTGGTTCTGCGTTCCTTTCTCCGCTATTTTCCGGGACAAAAGTTGTCATCATGCGCCGTTGGGATGCACAGAACGCGATGCAACTGATCAAAGACGAACACATCACGCAGTTCACCGCCGTTCCGACAATGTTATGGGATGTGCTGAAAAGTGCGAAGCTTGTTGGTGCCGATCTATCGTCGCTACGCAATGTTGCAAGCGGCGGACAGGCATTGCCGGTCAATCTTCTCGACGAAATCCGCCAGACCTGCCCGCAGGCTGTAATGGGTACAGGTTACGGGATGACAGAAGCCTCCGGGAGTGTCGCAATGGCAGTCGGTGAGGATTTTATCCGCAATCGCGCCTCGGCGGGGCGTGTCCTCAATCTCGTCGAAATGCGGATTGAAGGGCCTGACGGCGAAGAAATGCCCGTCGGAGATGCAGGCGAAATTGTCGTGCGGGGGCCGATGATCATGAAGGGGTATTGGAACCGGCCTGAGGAGACATCTGCCGTGCTGTCGTCCGAAGGATGGTTGCGCACCGGCGACGTGGGATATGTTGATGACGAGGGTTACGTCTTCATCGTTGATCGGAAGAAGGATATGGTGATTTCGGGAGGCGAGAATATCTATTGCGCCGAAGTAGAACGCATCATGGGTGAAATGCCAATGATTACCGAATGCGCCGCATTCGGCATTCCCGACGAACGATTGGGAGAACTTTTGGTTGCTGTTGTTGTTGCAAAAGGAATCGATGAACACACGATCATCGCGGAAGTCGGTGAAAAGCTCGCGCGTTACAAGGCACCCGGTCGGGTTGCGTTTTCTGTCGAGCCATTACCGCGAAATGCAGTCGGCAAGATCGATAAAATCAAATTGAGGGCGCTCTGGCCCACGCTCTCGGGAGATGCATGACATGGGAATGCCGACGGATATCAAGATAGTCGATTGCATGTTGGGAATACCGGAAGCGGAAGACCGTTCGGAATGGTTTGCGAGCTTTCGCCCTCTCATCAAGGATGCAGAGACTCTCCAGCAATTTTCCATGCCCGCCCAGTATATGTTCAAGGACGTGCCGCAGACTGGCAAGGCGGACGACTATGTGAAATGGACCGTCGACCAGATGGACCGGTTCAACATTGACAGGGCTTTGATCGGCTGGAACGAGAACGATACGTCGCGCCGAGCCAAGGAGATGTATGGGGATCGTTTTTTCTTCGATCTTCCGTGTGATCCGAACAAGGGCGTGGATGAAGTTCGGCGCGTCAAACGGATTCACCAGGAAGTTGGCCTGTCCGCTATCAGTGTCTTCCCGGCCGGAACGATTCCCCAGGTGGCGATCAACCACAAATACATGTTTCCGCTTTACACCTGCGCGGCCGAACTCGGCCTTCCGATTTGCATAAACGCAGGTATTCCGGGGCCACGGATTCCGATGGACACGCAAAAGGTCGAGCATCTGGATGAGGTTTGCTGGTTCTTTCCCGATCTCAAGGTGGTGATGCGTCACGGGGCCGAACCATGGGAAGCGCTTGCGGTCAAACTCATGCTCAAATGGCCCAATCTCTATTATTCGACCAGTGCCTTTGCGCCCAAGCATTATCCAAAGGCGATCATCGATTATGCCAATACGCGTGGCGGAGACAAGATCATCTATGCTGGCTATTTTCCGGTGGGGTTGAGTCTCGACCGCATCTTCAGCGACATGCCTCACGTCCCGTTCAAGGACGAGGTTTGGCCGAAATTTCTGCGCGAAAATGCGATCAAGGTGTTTGGATTGGGAGATTGATCATGGCCGAAGCTGATGCCAACAGCAGCCCCGTAGACGACGCACGCACGCCGCCGGTTGCCGTATGGCAAGTACTGGAAAAGCTGAAAGGCCAGGACCTGTTCGATTGGCGCACCGCCGAGGTCACCGGTCGCCCAAGTGTTGCTGAACGCAATCTCGATATGCCTTTCCCCTATGGATGGTATCCCGCGCTGCTCTCGAGCGAATTGGCTGTGGGCGAGGTCAAACCCTTCCGTGCCTTTGCGACCGAACTCGTTATCTGGCGGGGCGAGGACGGGAAAGTCCGTATGCTTGATGCCTATTGCAAGCATCTTGGCGCACATATGGGTCATGGCGGCAAGGTTGACGGTAACCGCCTGGAATGTCCGTTCCACGCCTGGCGTTATAATGGGGAAGGTGTGGTGGAGGACATTCCTTACTCCAAATCGATCCCGCCACAGGTCAAGCGCCCGTGCGAAAAACAGTGGCATGTGGTGGAGGAAAATCGCTGGATCTGGTTCTGGTATCATCCCACAGGTGCCGCACCGATGTGGGAGGTCGAGGCCGTGCCCGAGACGACGAGTCCAGACTGGACTGCTTATGACATCTACGAATGGAATGTGTATGGCAGCATCCAGAATATGGCAGAAAATGGTGTCGACGCCGCCCACTTCAAATACATCCACGGCGCAGCTTCCATGCCTGACTATGATTATAATTGGGGAGATTTTTGGCGATCGGCGTCGCTTGAAATGAAGATGGGTACGCCGCGTGGCGAGGTCGATGGCGGCATCGCATTCAAGAATATCGGCCCGGGTCAAAGCTGGACCCGCTTCACCGGAATTTCCGAAACCCTCCTGATCAGCTGCATTACGCCTGTGGAGCAGGACCATGTCCGTGTTCGTTTCTGTTTCACTCAATTGAAGGCGCAAGCTGAAGGGCCCACGTCGGGCGTCTCGCGCGCGATCATCCGCGATATTTGCAAGCAATTCGATCAAGACAAGGTGGTGTGGGACAGGCAGAAATATCTGGCCAATGCTCTTGTCTGCGCAGGCGACGGTCCCAT
>JANLST010000417.1:0-6383 GCA_031362505.1 Sphingomonadales bacterium | reverse complement strand
CGCCGCACCGAAACCTGCACACAAGGCCGGCGATAGCGTTCCGGAGCGCAACCCGCCTTCCTGCCCGCCGCCAAAAATCAACGGGGTTATCTTGATTCCGTCGCGCACCCACAACGCGCCAATCCCTTTTGGACCGTGGATCTTATGCGCGCTGACGGCAACCAGATCCGGGCCTTCAGGAATTTCCAATCGTCCAAATCCTTGAACAGCGTCGCACAAGAACAGCGCGCCTGCCGTGTGGGCGGCATTTGCGAGCTCTGCGATGGGCTGGATCACACCGATTTCGTTGTTGACCTGCATAACCGAAACCATGCTCGTGTTCTGCGGGATATTCATCCTTGGATTGACGAGTCCATCCGGCATTACAGGCACGAACGACACGCTCCTGCCTGATTGCTCAAGCCAATGTGCCGTGTCACGAACAGCCGCGTGTTCGGTGTCCACAACCATGATGGCCCCTTCACGGGTGCATCGCATGCCCCAATTGATCGCCTCGGTTGCGCCGCTGGTGAAAAAGACCTTCCCACCTTTGGGAAGAAGGCTGCCCACGGCATCACGAGCAAGTTCAACCGTGGCTGCAGCCTCCCGACCAAGCGTGTGCGACGAATGCGGGTTGGCAAACTTGTCTTTCAGCCAAGGCTGCATCGCGAGACTGACCTCGGGTGCAATCGGCGTCGTCGCTTGATAGTCGAGATAGATGGTCACAGGGCGATGCGTTTCCACGCCTCAATAAAGCGATAAATGTCGGCCCGACTGGTGTCGGGGCCGAAGCTGACGCGTATCGTTTCAGCGGCCTCTGCTTCATTCCAGCCCAAGGCCGCCAATATCCGGCTGGACTTGAGCGTGCCTGATGAGCAGGCACTGCCAGCCGAGATCGCGATGCCCATCATGTCAAACTGGATCAATTGGGCTGACGCCGCCCTTCCCGGCATTCTGTAGTTGGATATGGTCGCAATGCGCGGGGCATTACGGGCCACAATCGTGCCGCCTGCCGCTTCGATCGCGCCGTCAAGGTGCGCCCGCAGATCGGCGGCACGCGCAAGCCAGCCGCGATTCGCTTCGACTGCAGTCGCAAAGCCAAGCGCAGAAGGCAAATTCTCGGTCCCGGCCCGATATCCCTTTTCCTGTCCACCCGAAGGCTCGATCAAAGCCAGATCGCGGATGAGGAGCGCGCCAATTCCGGGCGGCCCTCCCATTTTATGAGCCGAGACGGCGATGATATCAGCGTCCGGCAGGGCAATCTTCCCCGCCGATTGTGCGCAATCGGCCAACAATATCCCCCCGGCTTCCCGAACGACCTGGCCCAGTTCCACAAGTGGTTGGATGACACCGATTTCGTTGTTGACGTGCTGGATGGCGACCAGCGGCTGTTTCGCTCCAAGCGCCGCCAACCGGCCATAAAGTGCATCGCGCGCAACAAGACCATCCGCCCCTACTGGCAGGAAAAAGGCGTTGGGTGCCGACCGTTGTACTGCGTCATGTTCAACCGCTGAAACAATGCAGGCATCGCAGGTCGAACGAACGATCGCTGTCGCAAGCGCTTCGCTTGCTCCGCTTGTAAAGATAAGCTCATGGTCCCAGTCGAGGGCGATCTTGATGCGCTCCCTTGCGTCTTCCAGCGCTGCACGAGCGGCACGACCCTCGGCGTGTGGGGAGGAAGGATTGGCCCATCGTGTGAACGCCTCGCGCACCGAATCGCTTACCACACCGAGAACTGGCGTGGTTGCGGCATGATCTAGGTAGAGACGATCTTTCAATTGCTTGGCTCGGAATGATTGCGAAACGGATGCGCCTTCCTATATAGGCGCCATCCCGTTCGCACAGCCCGTTCTGTGCGCTTGCCCGAACAAAGTCTGCGAGTGATTCATGCCAGAAGTGATTTTCCCCGGCCCAGAAGGTCGTCTTGAAGGACGTTTCAACCCTGGTCCGCGGCCTCGCGCGCCCGTTGCGATGATCCTTCATCCCCATCCCCAAGGCGGGGGAACGATGAACAATCGTATCGTCCAGTCGCTCTATCAAACCTTCGTGCGCCGCGGTTTCGCGACACTCAGGTTCAATTTCAGGGGCGTCGGAAAGTCCCAGGGAACATTCGACAACGGTGTTGGTGAGCTATCCGACGCCGCTTCTGCGCTCGACTGGGTGCAGTCGATCCACCCCGAGGCCCAGACGACATGGATTGCAGGATACAGCTTTGGCGCCTTGATCGGAATGCAGCTTCTGATGCGCCGTCCAGAGATCAAGGGCTTTATTTCCATCGCTCCGCCAGCAAACATGTATGATTTTACGTTCCTCGCACCTTGCCCGTCTTCGGGAATCATCATTCAGGGGACCGGTGACGAAGTGGTAACATCGGGCGCTGTGCAAAAGCTCGTCGACAAGTTGCGCACGCAAAAACACATCACGATTCATCATGATGAGATCCGGAATGCGAATCATTTCTTCGAAAACGAACAGACCGAACTCATGTCGTCTGTGGACAAATATCTCGACATGCGCCTCGATCCGAATTCCACCATCCGCTAAGGACCCGTCATGAACGATCTTTCCGACACATTGCTTGGATTGTTCACCGAGATCGCCATAATCGAGCATCTGGCCCGAACTCGCCTTGAGCGTAGTAACTCGGATACAATGACCGCCGGGCATTTTGGAATTCTCAATTATTTCATCCGGAATCACCACGGCCCCGACACGATTGGCGGCATTGCATGGGCGTTCCAGGAAGACGAAGCCTATACCGCAGACAAGATCGCAACGCTTGAAGCGGCCGGTTTTGTGACAGTTACGCCCCCGAGAAGCAGGGACGCAGCAGCATCTGTCAATGTCACTGAAACCGGGCGAATTGCGCAATCCGAAAAGTTGGAATCGATGGCCCCGGAATTTGAGGGATTGGTGGCGGAAATCCCACGCGAGGACCTCGCGACCACGCTTCGCACGCTCCAGGAAATCAGGTTGACCCTGGATCACTTGCCAGACCGATGAGGGTCAGACGGGCAACGACCATATCAGGACATTGCCCAACAGAACCGCAGCCGCGACAAGCATCAATATCCCGCGTTTGCGATCATTTCCGCGTCTGAGCAGTATGACGCCACCCCAGATCAGCGCCACGATTACGATCATCGTGATGGAGAGCATTGCATCAAAAGTCGGCTGTGAAAGCATCGTCGCCGCCTAATCCTGTGTCATTGCCGCGAACAGTGCGGGGTCGACGTTTCCTCCGGAAAGGATGACCAGGGTTCGCCTTGCCGGCATGACCTTGCCGGAAAGCACGGCAGCGAGCCCTGCAGCTCCGCCAGGTTCCAGGATCAGCCCGAACATTCTAAGTGCGAACTTCATTGCACTTGCGATCTCCGTTTCGGAAACAGCCACACCGGATGCTGCTCTTTGTTTCAGCATGTCAAAGGTCAATTGGGAAACCCTGAGCGTCATCAGGGCATCGCAAGCGGTCACTGGGGGATCCGGATCGACCGGAATAATATGGCCCGCCCGCAGTGATCGAGCCATGTCATCCCAGCCTTCTGGCTCTGCGACGACGATGTTGGCGTTCGGCAGGGCAAGAGACAGGCCGGATGCCAATCCTCCACCGCCACACGGTGTAACCACAAGGTCAGGTTCTTCGTCCAATTGATCCAACGCTTCGAGCCCGGCACTCCCCTGCCCTTCGACAATCCATGGATCGTCGTAACTCGGTACCAATGTTGCCCCGCTCTCTGCCGCAATTCGCCCTGCGAGTGCCGCACGGTCTTCGGTCATCCGGTCATAAAGTATGATTCCGGCACCCAGTGCTCGAGTAGCATCGATTTTCAGTTTTGGCGCGTCTCTGGGGATGACGATCGTCGCCGCCATCCCAAGGCGCGCAGCAGCCCACGCAACGCCCTGTGCGTGATTCCCGCTCGAAAAAGCGACCACACCGCGTTTGCGTTCTGCTTCAGTTAGATCGGTCAATCGATGCCAAGCACCCCGCACCTTGAAAGCGCCGATCGGTTGCAGTGATTCGGCTTTGAACCAGATTGTGCGCCCGTCAATCTCGCACCGCTTCATCGGAGTTGGCGGAAGAATGGCCGACATCTTTTCATGAGCGCGCAAAACGCCTTGAAAACGGGGCTTTCTGACCGGCGCGTCTACAGCTTTCATGGCGCCGCAATTGCGGATGCAGTTATACTTTACAAGGGGGGCAGCAATTCATATATCGCCTGCCGCTGCCCCAAGGGGACTTCCAATAACCGTAAGGCAGCTTTGAACCGAACTGAATGCCTTTGGAGGTCCCTTGAATTGCACACACACAATTGCGCGCTGGGGCTAGCGACAGCCCTGCGACCGGTTCAGCCGGTCACGCTCATCCGTCCGCATGCCGCTCAGCGCGCTGCCCGCTTCTTTGTCGAGAAGTTTCCGGGTAAATCGCTCTACGCCGTCAAGGCAAACCCGTCGCCAGACCTGATCCGCCTGCTTTGGGACAGCGGCATTACGCATTTCGATGTTGCGTCGCTCAATGAAGTGCGCCTTGTCCGCGCCGAGGTTCCGGATGCGACACTCTGTTTCATGCATCCAGTCAAGGCAGAAGAAGCGATAGCCGAAGCCTATTTTGAACATGGCGTCCGGATCTTCTCGCTCGATACGCTCGACGAGCTCGAAAAGATCGTGCGCGCGACCAAAGGTGCAACCGACCTGACCTTGTGCGTCCGTATCCGGGTTTCATCCGAATATTCCAAACTCAGCCTTGCCTCGAAATTCGGAGCTGAACGCTTCGAGCTCAGACAACTCTTGATTGAAACTCGCCAGATCGCCGATGCGCTTGGCATTTGTTTTCATGTCGGCAGCCAGGCCATGACGCCGCATGCCTATACCGAAGCAATGGAGCGTGTGCGTGCAGCGATCGTTGGATCCGCCGTGACCGTGGATGTGGTCGATGTAGGTGGGGGTTTTCCCAGCGTCTATCCCGGGATGGAGCCACCAGCCCTCGAGAATTATTTCGATGCGATCCACCGGTCATTCGAAGACCTTCCGATCAGCTATTCAGCCGAGCTTTGGTGCGAGCCGGGCCGTGCGCTGAGTGCCGAATATTCGTCACTGATTGTTCGGGTTGAGAAGCGTCGCGATGATGAACTCTACATCAATGATGGCGCTTATGGCGCGCTGTATGATGCGGCGCATGTGGGTTGGCGATTTCCTGTCCAGTTGCTTCGCGAACCTGATTCAGACGCACGCGACATGCCGTTCAGTTTTTATGGGCCGACCTGCGACGATGCCGATCATATGGCGGGCCCGTTCATGCTCCCTGCGGACACCAAGGCCGGCGACTATATCGAGATTGGCATGCTCGGCGCGTATGGCTGCGCGATGAGGACCGGTTTCAATGGCTTTGGAAGTGGGGACACGCATGTTGTGACCGATGAACCCATGGCGTCGCTCTATATCGAGGACCTGAGAGAGACGCTTCCGTCCAACGTCGTTAAGCTGTAACGCTTTTCATCAATCAACGACCCTGAACTTAAACCCTTCCGCTTTGCGGGAGAGGATGGCTTTGGAGAC
Organism: Sphingomonadales bacterium; assembly: GCA_031362505.1. Taxonomy (GTDB): domain Bacteria; phylum Pseudomonadota; class Alphaproteobacteria; order Sphingomonadales; family Sphingomonadaceae; genus Aquisediminimonas. Next base: position 851 of record JANLST010000417.1, on the reverse strand, counting down.
ATTCTAGATATGACGACTGCTCAGAACAACGCCCAGCGAAAGGCCGAACTCCTCTCTACAACTGTCGAGCATATCGACATCAAAAGCTTCGACGCCCGCCCGATTGTCGACGCCATGAGCAAGATGAGCTTTACCAGCCGCGATCTGGGGCGCGCCACAAGCATCTACAATCAGATGCTCGCCGACAAGGATTGCTCCATTTTCCTGGTTATCGCAGGTTCGACCTCGGCTGGTGGCTGCATGGATCTCTATGCAGAGTTGCTGCGTAACAACATGATAGACGGGATCGTGGCAACAGGCGCGACGATTGTTGACATGGATTTCTTCGAAGGGTTGGGACACAAGCATTATCAGGCGCTCGAAGTACCCGATGATGACACTTTGCGTTCGCTCTATATTGATCGCATCTACGACACCTATATCGATGAGGAGCAGTTGCAGGATTGCGATCATACTATCCTCGAAATCGCCAACAGCCTTGAGCCACGCCCCTATTCAAGCCGCGCATTCATTCGTGAGATGGGTAAATATCTCGCGACCAACGGCAAGAAGGACAATAGCCTGGTCAAGCTGGCCTATGAGCACGATGTGCCAATCTTTTGTCCGGCTTTTGTCGATTCGTCCGCCGGCTTTGGACTCGTCAAACATCAGGTCGACCGGGCCAAGGCTGGCCAGCCATATATGGTGCTCGACGCGATCGCCGATTTTCGTGAATTGACCGAAATCAAGATCAAGGCGGGCACCACAGGACTGCTTATGATCGGCGGAGGCGTGCCAAAGAATTTCATTCAGGATACGGTCGTCTGCGCCGAAATCCTCGGCCATGACGATGTGCAGGTGCACAAATATGC
>JANLST010000409.1:0-9426 GCA_031362505.1 Sphingomonadales bacterium | reverse complement strand
AGGCACTGGGGCGCCGGTTCGACGTTCGCGGTTTTCACGACACCGTCCTGAAAGCGGGGCCGGTTCCGCTCGACGTGCTTGAGGAACAGGTTGATGCCTGGATCGCATCGAGAAAACAAGGGTGAGGTAGTGCTCATCTTTACGCTCCGTGATCAACGCGACCCAAAGGCGATGCTCCACCTGCTGCCGTCGACTTTGTCCGTTTGTTGCTCACGACTATCCAGTCTTGAACAATAGGAATTTCCCCAATATCCGAACGAGATGCTTGCTTGCCTACCTCCCACAAAAACCAATCGTTCAGGCCTTTTTTGCCCCCGTTCGGTTCAACGACAGAAATGCGCGATTGAACGCGAATATCTGGACCCATCGACACCCTCAACTTTGTCTGGAGAAACTGGCCAGTCCGGCGCGAATTTCGCTGGCCTCGGGACCTGTTCTGCGCAAAGGCATGCCGCATGAGGCGCGCCCACCGGAATCATCAGCAGCAAGGCAACCGCACCCGTTTCTGGGGGCGGCATGCTGTACTCGCTGCGCTGGCCAACCCCGAACGGGTGGTGCGCAAGATATGGGGCACGCGTGACGCACTCGGCGCGCTTGATCTGCCGCCGGTCCTGCCGATCACCTATGCCGATGTCGCCGATCTCGGCCGGATGGTCCCGATTGACGCGCCGCATCAGGGGCTGGTCGCCGAAGTCGATCCGCTGGAGGATGTCTGGCTGGGCGAACTGCTCGATCGCGGCGCCGATGACCGGCGGCCGCTGCTGGTGCTCGATCAGGTGACCGATCCCCACAATGTGGGGGCAATCCTGCGGTCGGCGGCGGCGTTCAACGCCCTTGGGATTGTCACCCAGGATCGGCATGCCCCGCCCGAATCCGGCACGGTCGCGCGCGCGGCCTCGGGCGCGCTTGAGGTTGTGCCGTGGTGTCGTGTCATCAACCTTTCCCGCGCGCTGGAAGAAATAGCCGAGGCTGGGTTCTGGCGGATCGGGCTCACTGGTCATGCGGGCCAAACTCTCGATCAGGCCATGGGGCCACAAAAATTGGCACTCGTGCTGGGCGCAGAAGGCGAAGGCATGCGCCAGAACACCGAAGCGCATTGCGACGAACTGGCTAAGCTGCCGATCAGCGGCAAGGTCGAAAGCCTCAACGTATCCAACGCGGCCGCGATTGCGCTTTACGCCGCCGTAACGCGAAAGGGAGAAGATTGATGAAGACCGCTTTGCGTCTGCTTGCGATCCTGGCCCTGCCGCTGGTCCTGACCAGTTGTTTCCTGGTGCCGGGGCTCTTCACGTCGAACATCGATCTGCGCAAGGACGGGACGTTCACCTTCGCCTATGTTGGCGAGATCATTTTCCAGACTCCCGATGAAGCGATGAAAGACAACAAGTCTGATGTCTGGAGCGATGACAAGGCGAGCTGCTCCGGGCCTGTGCCCGGCGCAAAACCCGTAACCGATGGAGAGGAACCCTCATCCGACGAAGACCGCGCCTGCACCAAGGCTGAAATTGCCCAGAAGAAAAAGGATTGGGACAGCGAGCAAAGAGCGGCCGCCGACAAGAAGCTCAAGGATAGCCAGCAATTTGCCGCACTGTTCGGGTATAATCCGTCTGATGACGCCGCGAACCAGAAGTTCGCGGCGCAACTCATGAAACATGATGGCTGGAAATCGGTCGTCTATAAGGGAAAGGGCACGTTTCAGGTCGACTACCGGATCACCGGCAAGCTGTCTTATGACTTCATTTTCCCGACCTTTCCGCAAGGCGATTTCATCATTCCCTTTGTGCAGTTACGCATGCGCGACCAAGGCTCGGTTGCCGTGACGGCTCCGGCGCTCATCGGTGGTGGTATGCGCGGGCTCGCTGCCAAAATGAAAATGATGGGGGCGCCCGATTCCGCTGACATGCCGCAGTCCTCGCGCACAAAGGGCGTCTTCACCGTGACGACGGATGGAGAGATATTGACCAACAACACCGAGAATGGCCCCGCCAAGGTGCCAGCCGGCCGCGCGCTCAGTTGGTCGATCGATTCATCCAGCGAAAAGGTGCCAGAAGCACTGATCCGGGTGCAATAGTGGGTTATTCGGCGATCAACCGCCAGCCAAGCGCTTCCCCGGCATGGAACGGGACAATGTCGATCCCGTCCGCATCGATCCGGTCGGGCACTTGCGTTTCACCGCGTTCCAGCGTGATCGTTCCCGCGTTTAGCGGCAAGCCATAAAAGTGTGGCCCGTATTCCGAAGCAAAGCCTTCCAACCGATCAAGCGCGCCTTCCTCGTCGAACACAGCGGCATAGCTTTCAAGCGCATAAGGCGCGTTGAAAATACCCGCACAGCCGCAGGCCGCTTCTTTTGTGTGACGGGCGTGCGGAGCGCTGTCAGTACCGAGAAAGAATTTGGGGGAGCCGGATACCGCGGCCTTGCGGATCGCCAGCCGGTGCGTCTCGCGCTTGGCCACAGGCAAACAATAGGCGTGCGGGCGGATGCCACCCGCAAACATCGCGTTGCGGTTCATGTGCAGATGGTGCGGGGTGATCGTTGCGGCCACATTGGCGGATGCATCGACGACAAAGTCGGCGGCCTGTGCGGTCGTGATATGTTCGAACACGATCTTGAGTGCCGGCAGGTTTTGCACCAGCGGTTCGAGTGTGCGTTCGATGAACACGGCCTCGCGGTCGAAGATATCGACCTCCGGATCAGTCACTTCGCCGTGAATCAGAAGCGGCATGCCAATCTCCTGCATCCGCTCAAGCACGGGCATGAGGTTGCGAATATCCGTCACGCCGTGTGCCGAATTGGTCGTCGCATGTGCAGGGTAGAGCTTGCATGCCGTGAATACCCCTTCGGCATGGCCGCGCGCAATCTCTGCCGCATCGCTGCTGTCGGTCAGATAGGCCACAATCAGTGGGGTGAAATCCGATCCGGCGGGGACAGCAGCCTGGATTCGCGTGCGATAGGCAATAGCTTCGGTCACATTGGTCACGGGCGGTGACAGATTGGGCATGATGATCGCGCGCGCGAACTGCTGTGCGGTGTATTGCACAACGGCGCGCATCATTGCCCCGTCACGCAAATGGACGTGCCAATCATCGGGCTGCCGGATCGTCAGGCGTTCGGTCACTAAGGTCTCCGGCTTGGTTTTACTGAAAGTCTCCCTAAATGGGGATGATGACGAAAACCACCCTCATTGACCGTGCCCTGATCCGACTGTCCGGGGAGGATGTGCGCGGCTTCCTGCAGGGGTTGGTTACGAACGATGTACTTGGTGACCTTCCGGTCTGGGCCGGGCTGTTGACGCCACAAGGCAAGGCGCTGTTCGATTTCCTGATTTGGGCGGATGGAAATGACGTGCTGATCGATTGCGAAGCTGAGCAGGCCGACGCACTGGCGAGGCGCCTCACCATGTATCGCCTGCGCCGCCCTATTACGATTGCGCGCGCTGCGGGCCTTGCTGCGCATTGGTCACGCGAGCCGGGACGCGGTGTCGCCGATCCGCGCAACCCGGAACTCGGGCTTCGCTGGATTGCCCCGCCATCGCAACCGGCAACCGGATGGCTGGCTCACCGGCTGTCGCTTGGCATTGTTGAGGGCATGGATGAACTGGGCAGTGACAAGACCCTCTGGCTCGAATGCAATGCGCGCGAGCAGAATGGCGTGAGCTTTACCAAGGGCTGTTATATCGGGCAGGAAAACACCGCCCGGATGCATCATCGCGACAAGGTCAACCGCAAGCTGGTCGTCGAACCTGTGACGTCAGCAAACCAGGATGCTCGCATGGTCTATCCAGAACTCGGGCTGGCCGTGCAGGTCGCACGGACAGGGTAGGCTCTACTTCCCGCGCTTCTTGCGGTGAGTTTCAAGATCAAGCACTGCGCTTTCAGCCCCTTCGGGAAGCAGCCCCATGCGCCGCGCGACTTCCTGATAGGCTTCGACTTCGCCGCCCATGTCGCGACGGAAACGATCCTTGTCGAGCTTTTCGTTGGTTGCAATATCCCACAGACGGCAGCCATCCGGGCTGATCTCGTCGGCGAGGATAACGCGGGCAAAATCATTTTCCCAGATCCGCCCGAATTCCAGCTTGAAGTCCACCAGCCGAATACCGATGCCGGCAAACATGCCCGACATGAAATCGTTGATGCGGATGGCCATGTCGGAAATGTCATGCATTTCTTCCTGCGTCGCCCAGCCGAAGCACGCAATATGTTCATCAGTGATCAGCGGATCGCCGAGAGCATCGTCCTTGTAAAAATATTCGAGGATTGTGCGGGGAAGCTGCTCGCCTTCCTCAATCCCGAGCCGCTTTGACAAAGATCCGGCCGCGACATTGCGCACTACGACTTCGATCGGGATAATCTCCACCTGTCGCACCAGTTGCTCACGCATGTTGAGCCGCTTGATGAAGTGGTGCGGAATGCCGATATGCCCCAGAAGAGTGAAGACATGCTCCGAGATGCGATTGTTTATGACGCCCTTGCCATTGATCGTGCCCTTTTTCTGGGCATTGAACGCGGTCGCATCGTCCTTGAAATACTGGATCAGCGTTCCGGGTTCTGGCCCTTCGTAAAGGATCTTGGCCTTGCCTTCGTAAATCTGGCGACGGCGATTCATGATGGGCCTTTCAAATGAGCAAAGCCCCGGAAGGCGGTTTTCCACAAAGGATACCGGGCTGCCGGGGCCTGAATCCGATATAGGCGAAAAACGCTCGTAAGGGCAAGCACGCCGTCATTGCAGGAATTGCGGACACCCAGGCACAGCCGGTCGGCTTTAAGTCTTGGGAATGGCATGCAAGTTCTGCTGTCCATTCTTTGACCGATTTGAACGGCCGCACGTTGTGGTAGAAGTGCGGGCCAAACAGATAGGCCAGGAAGGTCAAAGATCGGCGCATTCACGTTTGTCGCATTTCTCCTTCCAGGGTGCGTCGAAGGTCAGCGCGTGGAGCCGATCAAGCCCCGCGATGATGCTGGCAAACAGCCGCGCAACTCCATCGCTTAACGCCTGGTGGTTTTCGGCCCAATGCTGACCCTCAAAATCATGTGGCATGTTTCAAATCCTTTCGTTTCCAATAGTTGCCAGATGAGGTTTGGCATGCATCAAAGCCAACAAATAATTGGACAGATACCATAAGTTCACCTTATGATATCGCGTGCGCACGATCCCACCTTTGTCTGCAGTCAGAGTGTTTGAATCGGCTGCTCGTCATGGAAATTTTACACGCGCAGCAACCGAACTGGGTATGACGCAAGCGGCCGTAAGCTATCAGGTGAAGTTGTTGGAAGCGCGGCTGGGGACCAGTCTTTTCCTGCGACATAAGGGTCGCTTGTCGCTCACTGAAACGGGTCGCCGGATCGCACCTCTTGTCAGTGACAGTTTTGACACCCTCGATCGGGCTTTCCGTTTGGCGCGGGCTGAAGATGAGCGGGTTTTGACGATTAGCACCTTTCAAAGCTTTGCAACCAACTGGCTGGCGGCCCGCATTGGTGGCTTTCAGATTGCGCGACCGCAGCTGGCCGTTCGCTTGCGGTCAGACGATCATTATGTCGACTTTGCCGCCGAGGATGTCGATGTGGCAATCCGCAACGGACATGGGAATTGGCCCGGGCTCGTGGCTCATTTTTTGATGCGTGTCGCAATCCAGCCTTTAGCAAGTCCGGACTTCATTGCGCGCAACGCGCCGGTTGAATCCCCCGGGGATGTCATGCAGCTTCAGCGGCTGAGTCCCGATGATTGGTGGTGGATCCGTTGGCTGACTGAGTCTGGGGGCGTCGCAGGGGCAGCGCAGGGTAATCCCGGCATCCGGCTTGATTCGCAAATGATGGAAGGCAATGCGGCAATGGCCGGGCACGGCGTTGCGATCCTCAATGCGTTGATGTGGCAGAATGAAATCAAAACTGGCCGCCTTGTTCCGCTCGGCCCATTCGCGATCGCGAACCACAGCTTCTGGTTGGCCTATCCCGAACATCGCCGCCATTCGCCGAAGATCAAGGCCTTTCGTGCCTGGCTTGATGAGGTTATCGCGGTGGCAGCAACAGGTCAGCCCGCCATTTTGTTTGAACCGCCCGACGAAGACCGGTGAAAGCGAGAGCCAGATGAAAGATATCTTGAGTATCCTGACTGACATTTCAGCGGAGATCAGCGCAGCGAAGGAACGCGGCACTGTCGCCAACTATATTCCGAGCCTCGGCAAGGTGGACCCGAAACATTTTGGCATTGCAGTTGTTGATGAAAATGGCGGTGTTTTCTCATCAGGCCATGCCGATGTGCCCTTTTCCATACAGAGCGTGTCCAAGGTTTTCACTCTGACAATGGCGCTTCAGAAGCATGGCGACGAGCTATGGAAGCGTGTCGGTCGAGAGCCGTCTGGTTCGGCGTTCAACTCGATTGTCCAGCTTGAGAATGAGGGAGGCATTCCCCGCAACCCATTCATCAACGCTGGGGCCATTGTTGTCAGTGACGTCGTTCTTGCCGAAGCCGATGCGCGTTCGGCGATTGGTGATGTGCTGCGCTTCGTGCGGATGTTGGCGAGTGACGACAGCATCACAATCGATAGCGAAGTGGCCAATTCAGAGGCCGCGACGGGTTTCAGGAATGTTGCACTGGCCAATTATATGAAGAGCTTCGGCAATATGGACCCCTATGTGGAGGGCGCCCTTAAGCTGTATTTCCACCAGTGCGCGCTTTCGCTTTCCTGCCGGCAGCTCGCAATGGCTGGGCGTTACCTGATGCATGACGGTCGGCATCCCGACACTGATGAAGTGATCGTCTCTCCGTTGTTGGCTCGGCGGATCAACGCACTGATGTTGATGTGCGGCCATTATGACGGCTCGGGCGAATTCGCCTTTCGCGTGGGAATTCCCGGCAAGTCGGGCGTTGGCGGAGGTATCCTTGCCATTGTGCCGGGCAAGGCAAGCATCGCAGTTTGGTCGCCCGGCCTCAACACGCGCGGAAACTCCAAACTCGGTACCCGCGCGCTCGAGCGGTTGGCGGAAGCGACCGGCTGGTCGGTATTCATGCCGACACATACAAATTCCTAGGTCCTGGCCTTCATTGCGGTTTCCCGGAACTGGAATTTCGCATAGGGTCTGGCTTTGAAGCCGTATGATTGGAGGCGTCCTTCATGATCATTGAATCTTTCGCCAAGGGTGGCTGCAAATCCTACATGATCAGTTGTGAGCGGACCGGTGAATCGATCCTGATCGACCCCGAGATTCATCTGATCGAGCGCTATCGGAGTGTGATCGCACGCGACGGGCGGTCACTGTCTTATCTTGTCGATACGCACACCCATGCCGATCATTTTTCCGCTTCGCGGCAAATGGGCGAAATGCTCAACGTGCCCATAGCGCTCAACCGACTGAGTCCGGCGCCCTTCGCTGATATGCGGCTCGATGACGGGGAAATGCTGATTGCCGGCGATGTCAGGCTGGTCGCGATGAGCACGCCGGGACATACGCGGGATTCCATGTCGCTGCTGTCTGGCGACGCCGTCTTCACAGGCGATACGCTGCTGATCGGCGGAACTGGGCGCACCGACTTGCCGACTGGCGACCCCTGCGCACTCTATGACAGCCTATTCGGCCGGCTTCTCAAGCTCGATCGAGCGGTGCGTGTCTTTCCTGCACACGATTACCATGGACAGCGCGAATCTACGATTGGCGACGAAATCGACAAAAACCCGCGTTTGCAAAAGTCTGATCGCGCCGAATTCATCACGATGATGCGCGAACTGAACCTTGCCGCGCCGGACCATCTCACCGAAGCGCTTCGCACGAACATGAGCGGGGGCATAACGGTCGAGCAGCTGCTTGTGAATGCGGCCCACACGGTTCCCTTCATGTCGCTTGAGGAACTGCAACTCCAACTTTCAAAACAGGCGAACGATTTTATCGTCCTCGATGTGCGGGAACGGGATGCGTTCGAAAAAGGGCATATTTCTGATGCTGTCCATCTGGCGCGCGGTCAGCTTGAACTTCGCGTCAACGATTTGTTTCCGGATCCGACGGTGCGCATCCTGACCTGTTGTGAGTTCGGCAAGATCTCCACGCTCGCGGCGGCAACACTTAAACAATTGGGCTTCAGGCGCGCGGTCGCGCTTGATGGCGGCATGAAGGCCTGGCGAGACGCGGGCTTTGCGATCAAGACCGGAAAATAGGTTTCGTCGATCAAGACATTGTCGCGAATATGTTGATCGCCTAAGGGCGCTGCATGTCTGAATTGATCGATCCGCCTCTCGACCCAGGCGATGCCACTGATACGCCTTTCGATACAGCGCTGTCCGAGCGCTATCTTGTCTATGCGCTTTCGACGATTACAGCGCGCTCTTTGCCCGATCTGCGAGACGGGTTGAAACCGGTGCACCGTCGTTTGCTCTGGGCGATGCGTTTGCTCAAGCTGGATCCGGGCAGTGCGTACAAGAAGTCTGCTCGTGTGGTTGGCGATGTCATCGGCAAATATCACCCACATGGCGACCAGTCGGTTTATGACGCAATGGTGCGCCTCGCCCAGAGTTTCGCTCTTCGCTATCCGCTGGTCGACGGGCAGGGCAATTTCGGCAATATCGATGGCGATAACGCGGCGGCCTATCGCTACACCGAAGCGCGGCTAACCGCGTCAGCAATCTCGCTGATGGCGGGCCTTGACGACGGGACGGTCGAATTCAAGCCCACTTATAATGGCGAGGAGGAGGAGCCGGAGATATTCCCCGGCCTCTTCCCCAATCTGCTTGCGAATGGCTCGAGCGGAATCGCGGTCGGGATGGCAACGAGCATTCCTCCGCACAATGTCGCGGAAATTATCGATGCCGCAACGCTTCTTATCGAGAATCCCGGTGCGGAGGACACTGCACTTCTTGAGTTCGTCAAGGGTCCCGACTTGCCGACTGGCGGTCAGATCATCGACGGCGCGGCATCCATTGCCGAAGCCTATGCCACTGGCAGGGGCTCTTTTCGTGTCCGTTCACGTTGGCATGTCGAGGATCTTGGTCGCGGAACCTGGGTCGCGGTCATCACCGAGATTCCCTATCAGGTGCAGAAGGGCAAGCTGATCGAGGCCATCGCCGCGATCATCAACGACAAGAAGCTGCCGATCCTGGCCGATGTCCGCGACGAATCGGACGAGGCAATCCGCATAATCATCGAGCCGAAGAGCCGCGCGGTCGACGCCGATGTGCTGATGGAGAGCCTGTTCAAACTATCCGAGCTTGAAGTCCGCATCTCGCTCAACCTGAATGTGCTCGATGCCGATCGCACGCCTCGGGTCCTGTCGCTCAAGGACGTCTTGACCCGTTGGATCCGCCACCAGATCGAAGTGCTGGTCAAACGCGCACAGCATCGGCTCGGCAAGATCGATGACCGGATCGAATTGCTCGACGGATATTTGATTGCCTATCTCAACCTTGACCGGGTGATCGAGATCATCCGCGCAGAAGATGAACC
>JANLST010000362.1:0-2501 GCA_031362505.1 Sphingomonadales bacterium | reverse complement strand
CCTTGTGCCTGAACTCAAGGCTCTCGGAGCAGATATTGTTCTTGTCGACGGCCCAGATCTTGGCGAACGGATTACAGCTGCGACTGGTGGCGCCAGCATTTCATTGGCAATTGACGCGGTTGGTGGCGAAACATTCTCCCGCATGGTGGAATGCCTGACATCCGGCGGCACAATTGTAGCCTATGGATCGCTGACCAAACAGCCGCCCATGCTGAATTCCATCGCGATTATTTTCAATGATGTTCGCGTTCGCGGATTCTGGCTCTCCAAATGGTTCGGCACCGCAAGCCCGGCAGAAAAACAGGCCGCTTATGGCCAGGTTATTCAACTGGTTGCCAGCGGTTCGTTGAAAGCCAAGATCGATTCTCGTTTCTCCATAGATGAAATCGCGCAAGCCGTGACACGTTCTGCAGAAGACGGCCGAGCCGGCAAGGTTTTGCTGATTCCAAATCCGGAATAGCAATTCGGTGCAAACTTTATCGGCAAAATGACAGGGAAAACATTCATGCATACTCAACGATCCGAGAAACCGCCCAAGTCGCGTCTTCAACTCTTGTCATGGGCATTGATGCCGCTGGCAGTCACCGCAGGATCGCCCGCATTGGCGGCGGTCGCGCAGAATCCGACGCCAATCCCGAGCGGTGGCTGGTTCGCGCTGGCGATCATCCTCGCTTCAATTCTGACGGCCTGGGCGCTCAACTATAGTGCGCCAAAGGTTCGGGTCTTTGGAACCGTGCTGGCGGCATTGGGGTGTTTCGCAGTCGTCATCTGGTTCTCGCAAATTTTGGGGACCGGCATACTTGAGCACCCGAAACCCAATCAGACGCCGATGGATTCAGCAAAGCCCGCGCTTTTGTGGATGCAGGCCAGCGTTGCATTCATTGCAGGCTCGATGCTCCTCATGGCCGCTTATCGCCAGAGCAAGAGTAGCGAAGTTCTAGAAATCGGTGCAAAAAATGAACCCGAACGCTATGGTCGCGTCTCCCGCATCGTCCATTGGACAACCGCGATCCTGTTTATCGCCCTGATCCCGATTGGCATCTTTGCATCGATGATCCCGACAGACAGCTGGTTCGTTCGGCCCTACTATGTTGTCCACAAGACGATAGGCGTGACTGTTTTCGTATTGCTCGTTTTCCGGCTGCTCTGGAACCGGCATTCAAAACGCCCCGAACTCGACGCATCTCTCAAACCAGCGGAACGCAAATGGGCGCATCGGGTTCACATTACACTCTATGTCATGATGTTGGCCGTTCCGATTACAGGCTATGTGATGACCAGCATGCACGGTTTTGGAACCTATATCTTTGAATGGGAAATTCCACCGATTCTGCCGAAGAGCCAAGCCTATATAATCTGGGGTACGTTTCACAAATATCTGCTGCCCTATTTGCTCTACATCATTCTGGGTGCCCATATCCTCGGAGCACTGAAGCATCACTTCATTGACAAGCATGATGGCGCGCTGAAAAGAATGGTTGGCTGACGGTCGAAACACGCCGAAAGGCAGGCGACGCCCTATGCCCTTTTGCAGAGACGGGGGCTTCCCCCCGAATTGATCAGGCACTAAGCGCCAAGCGATGGATATTTCACGGCGATCCTTGCTGGCAGGTGCGGCAATCGGGGGCGGATTGGTGGTAGGCTGGGCGCTGTGGCCGCGCGCTTATCCGCCCAATCTGATCGCCTCGGAAGGGGAGATGATTTTTAACGCGTGGCTAAAGATTGGTACGGACGGTCATGTGACGGTGGTCGTCCCGCAGGTCGAGATGGGGCAGGGCAGCTATACTGTCATCCCGCAGATCATCGCCGATGAACTTGGTGCGGACTGGCGGACGATCGCGGTCGAGCCTGCGCCGCTCAATCCCGTTTATGCCAACAGCGTCTTTGCCGCAGACTGGCATGAAGGCTGGCGATCCGAAGCCAAGGTTCAGGCAACCGGGGGATCGTCCACCGTCCGAGGCTTCGAAATCTTAGCACGGCAGGCGGGGGCCGCCGCTCGTACGCTGCTGTGCATGGCCGCAGCCAAACGCTGGGATGCTTCGTGGCAGGCCTGCGACACCGAAGGCGGGTTCGTGACTCGCGGCGACGACCGCCTGCGCTTTGGTGAACTCGCCGAAGACGCTGCGGGCTTGAAACTGCCCAAGGAGATTCCGCTTCGCATAGGCAGCGGCCTAAACCGTTTGAGCGGGCGCGGCATGAACCGGCTCGACATTCCGGCCAAACTTGACGGCTCGGCGAACTATGCGGGGGATATTCGTCTGCCCGACATGGTCTATGCCGCGATCCGGCAAGGACCACTGGGCGATTCATGGCTGAAATCGGCGGACAAGTCGGCAGCCGACCAGATTTTCGGCGTCCTTGACATTGTCGAGCATGAGCGCTGGGTGGCGGCGATTGCAACGAACTGGTGGGCCGCCAACCGGGCACTCGACGCGATGCGGCCCAAGTTCACGACGCGTGGTCGACTGGTCGGTAACCGCTCGATTGAACGCGCGCTGACG
>JANLST010000350.1:0-1554 GCA_031362505.1 Sphingomonadales bacterium | reverse complement strand
TCGCCCAACTGTTCGAACTGTTGACCTTGAGGATCGTCGGGATCTGGCCGGCAAACGTATCAGCCCCCGCTTCGAGCATCCCAAGAGGCGCTGCATAGGCATTCAGCCCCGCATCGATCGCGATCTGGTAATGATAGTGCGGATCATAAGCCGGTTCGTTGATCGCAAAGCTGCGCGCCGGGCCATGCTCGAAACCTTGATCGACGGGCAGGATGATCATCTTGCCAGTGCCGCCCAGACGGCCATGCGTCAGGATCCGCGCCAGATTGGCTTTGGTGCCGGGGCTGTCACTCTCATATTTGGAGAGAATTTCTTTTACAATAGGTGTGAATGACATGACTTAACTCCCTGATTAATAAGATTCAAGAGCCGAGACGCCGGGCAGTTCGCGTCCTTCCATCCACTCAAGAAAGGCGCCTCCGGCAGTCGAAACGAAAGTGAAATCTGCGGCGACGCCCGCATGATTGAGTGCCGCGACAGTATCGCCCCCGCCTGCAACCGAGACAAGCGATCCCTCTCTGGTCAGCGCCGCCGCCGTCCGCGCGAGCGCGATGGTTGCCCGGTCAAACGGTGGCGTTTCGAACGCCCCCATCGGCCCATTCCAGACCAGGGTTCGACAGGTTTTCAGGACATCAGCCAGCGCCTCGATTGCTGCAGGGCCAACATCCAGGATCATCTCGTCCGCTGCAACCTCATGGACGTTCACCGTCCGCGTAGGCGGGTTTGCCGCAAACTCCTTTGCCACCACAACGTCATAGGGCAAATGGACGGTGCATCCGGCCTTTTCCGCCGCGTCGAGAATCTCGTTGGCCGTGCTCGCAAGATCATGCTCGCACAGCGATCTTCCAACATTCACGCCGCGCGCCGCAAGAAAGGTATTGGCCATCCCGCCGCCGATGATCAGGTGATCCACGCGGGCCACAAGATGCTTGAGCACATCGAGCTTGGTCGAGACCTTCGCGCCGCCCACAACCGCTGCGACAGGCTTCTCAGGGCTTCCCAGTGCCTTTTCCAGCGCTTCAAGCTCCGCCTGCATGGCGCGGCCAGCAAAGGCCGGGAGGACATGCGCAAGCCCCTCTGTTGAAGCATGAGCGCGGTGCGCGGCGGAAAAGGCATCATTGACGTAGAGATCGCCAAGTGCTGCAAGGCGCGCAACAACCGCCGGGTCGTTCTTCTCCTCGCCTCCAAAAAAGCGAGTATTTTCCAGCACGGCAATGTCACCCGGCCTGAGTGCCGCGACCGATGCCGTGTCGCCTTCCCAATCGATAAAATGGACCGGACGACCAAGAACATCCGCATAGATCCCGGTCAGTCGAGACAAAGACAGATCGGCGCTCGGCCCATTCGGACGGCCGAAATGACTGAGGATCAGGACAATCGCCCCGGCGTCGGCCAGTTCGGTGACAGTCGAGACTGTTGCGCGAAGCCGTGTATCGTCTGTCACTTTGCCGTCCGCCATCGGAACGTTGAGATCCTCCCGGACAAGCACGCGTTTGCCCGCGATGTCTTTCATGTCGTCGAGGGTCCGAAAGGCCATCAGATCAGCTTTGCGAT
>JANLST010000336.1:0-7569 GCA_031362505.1 Sphingomonadales bacterium | reverse complement strand
TGGAAGCAGAAGCTACTCTCGCGATTGCCCTTGTTGCCGCGTATGCCGGAGCGAGATTTGCGGGGGTTTTGTTCGACAATCTCCGGAACACCGTGTTTGAGCGAGTAGGCCAGGATGCAACACGACGGCTTGCGGTCAATGTTTTTGCGCACCTCCACGCGCTTTCTCTCCGGTTTCATCTGAGCCGCCGAACTGGAGCCGTGACCAAGGTTATCGAACGCGGAACAAAGAGCATCGATACGATGCTGTACTTCCTGCTTTTCAACGTTGCACCAACAGTCATCGAACTGTCGGCCGTTACGGTCATCTTCTGGACGAAGTTCGGCTTTGGGCTCGTCGCGGCCACATTGACAATGGTCGTAGCCTACATCTTTTTCACCCAGCGGATCACCGATTGGCGGACCACATTGCGGATCGAGATGAATGATCTCGACACGGCCACTGTCTCTCGGTCGGTCGACTCACTCCTGAACTATGAAACAGTCAAATATTTCAACGCGGAAGCCCGAGAGACTGAACAGTATGCCCGTGTGGCGAAGCGCTATGCCGACGCGGCTGTGAAGTCCGAAAACTCTCTGGCCCTCCTCAACGTTGGCCAGTCGTTGATCACAAACCTGATGATGGCAGGAGCAATGGGTTTTACGGTATGGGGCTGGTCAGTAGGGCGGTTCAACACGGGCGATGTTGTGCTTGTGAATACACTCTTGGCGCAGCTTTTCCGGCCTCTTGATTTGCTAGGGATGGTTTATCGCACGATCAAGCAGGGCCTGATCGACATGGAAGCGATGTTCAATCTGATAGACACCCCAGCAGAAGTAAACGACAAACCGGGAGCGTCGGCTTTGGTTGTCAGCGGCGGCGCAGTCACCTTCGAAAATGTCAATTTCGCCTATGAACCCGATCGTCCGATTCTGAATGGTGTGAGCTTTGCCATTGCGCCCGGCCAGACATTGGCCGTTGTCGGGCCCTCAGGCGCAGGGAAATCAACCCTCGCACGATTGCTCTATCGATTTTATGACGTGACCGGTGGAGCCATCTTGATCGACGGTCAGGACATTCGCGACGTCACACAATCGAGCCTGCGCAGCGCAATTGGCATCGTGCCGCAGGACACTGTGCTTTTCAACGACACGATCGGATACAACATTGGCTATGGGCGTGAGGGCGCGGAGCAGGACGAGGTAGAAAAGGCCTCTCGTGGTGCAGCGATCCACGGATTCATTGCTGCCCAGCCAAAGCAATATGATACGCCAGTTGGCGAACGCGGGCTAAAACTGTCGGGCGGTGAGAAGCAGCGCGTCGCCATTGCGCGCACATTGGTCAAGGATCCGCCAATCCTGATTCTCGATGAAGCGACCAGCGCTCTCGATAGCCGCACCGAAGCCGAAATTCAGGATACTTTGATGCAAGTTGCGCAGCAGCGCACAACGATTGTGATCGCGCACAGGCTTTCAACGATCGTCGACGCCGATGAAATAGTGGTCCTTGATGCTGGCAGCGTTTCAGAACAGGGAACGCATGCTGCGCTTCTGCGCAAAAACGGGCTCTATGCGGAAATGTGGGCGCGCCAACAGGCCGAAAGCGATGAAGACGCTGCAGCAGCCTGAAATCGATCAGCAACTGGAGATGAATTTATGAATGATGCTTTGGTGCAAGGCTATACCCATGACCGGTTTGCTGCAGCCCGTGACGTGCTTGGGCAAAATCTCGCCAGCGGTGCCGATATCGGCGCTTCGTTCTGCGCGACTCGCGAAGGTGAAACCGTGGTTGATATCTGGGGCGGATTTGCCGACGAAGCCCGGACGCGGGCTTGGAAACAGGACACGATTGTCAACGTCTACTCCACGACGAAGACGATGACGGCGTTGACCGCCCTCCTGATTGCCGATCGCGGGGAACTGGATTTCGATGCACCGGTTGCGCGTTATTGGCCCGAATTTGCCGCCAACGGGAAGGAGCACATCAAGGTTAGCCATTTAATGAGCCATTCGGCAGGCCTCTCCGGCTGGAAGGAAACGATCTGCGGTGAGGATTTATACGACTGGGACAAGGTGACGTCTCTGCTTGCCGCGCAGGCGCCCTACTGGGAGGCAGGCACGGCGCCGGGCTATCATGCCGTCACTCAAGGCTATCTTGTTGGAGAGGTGATAAGGCGGATAACCGGGCGGACGCTCGGGACGGTGTTTCGTGAGGAAATTGCTGAGCCGCTTGGTGCTGATTTCCACATCGGACTTCCAGCTTCCGAAGATGCGCGCGTTGCTGATCTGATTCCGCCTCCGCCAGGCGCCGGAATCTCCGAGAGATCGGACGATCCGCTTCCTGCCAATATGGCTAACAATCCGGGAGTCGATGTGCTCGCCACGCGCAGTCGTGCCTGGCGCGGCGCGGAAATTCCGGCGGCTGGTGGAACTGGAAATGCCCGCTCGGTTGCCGAAATCCAGGCGATCCTTGCCAATGGCGGCGTCGCGAAGGGCAAGCGATTTTTGTCGGAAGCCGGATGCCGCAAGGCACTGGAATTGCAAATTGAAGGCATGGACTTGATCCTTGGCGTCCCTGTGCGCTTCGGGCTCGGCTTCGGCCTGTCTGGCGGGATGGTGCCGCTACCCAATCCCAACTCCATTTATTGGGGCGGTTATGGAGGGTCTATCGTCATCATCGACATGGATGCCCGAACCACATTCTCCTATGTCATGAATCGCATGGAGGGCACAACGACGGGAGACATCCGGGGCTTTGGCCTTGCTATGACGATGTGGCAAGCGCTCGCAGCCTGATTACCAGGGCGTCCCATCCTTGTGGCATTGTTTGCCGACACGAGCATCAAGGTGCATGTCAATATCCGGGTAATGACAGTCGGTCTCAGAGGGTCTGCCGACGGCGATGAATACGCAATCCTGATTGCTCTGATTGATCAGGCAATGGCCATTCCCGTCATTCTTTGGGAATGATGCACAATCACCGGCACGCAGGATTGTTTGGCCTGAATCGTCCACCAGCATGGCTTCGCCTGAAAGCATGACGACAAATTCATCCTCTCCTTCATGCCAGTGCCTCTGAGATGACCATGCACCGGGCTTGAGCGTCACATGGCTGACACCGAAATCCGACAACCCTGAAGCGGGGGCCAAGCGTCGATACCAACGGTCATGCACGGCCTCTGCAAAAACGGTCGGATATCCAGTCTTGTTGGTTTGGGAAATCGTGTCCAGATCGAGTTTGGGCATGGAGGCTCCCTTTGCATTTCAACGCTCACAGGCTAGGCGGGGATGATGATTGATGCAATCCGGCTGGCCCAGGACCTGATCGCTGTACCGAGCGTTACGCCCGCGACGGGGCCGGTATTTGATGTGCTAGAGGAGACATTGCGGCCCTTGGGTTTCGAAGTGGACCGCTTCATCGCGGGCGAAGCGCCAGACGGCCCGGTCGAGAACCTCTTCGCGACACGCAGTGGAAATGGCGATGGCCGACATTTCGCCTTTGCCGGCCATTTGGATGTGGTGCCACCGGGGCCGGGGTGGACAAGCGATCCTTTTATGCCTGAAATCCGGGGCGACCTGCTTTATGGTCGTGGCGCCGTCGATATGAAATCGAGCATAGCCGCCTTCATTGCTGCGGTCCCTGCAAGCCATCAAGGGCGCATCAGCCTCATCATTACGGGAGACGAAGAAGGCCCGGCAGTTTACGGGACGGTGGCGCTGATCGAACATATGCGTGATCGCTCCCTGATCCCGGATCTGTGCCTTGTGGGGGAGCCGACGTCGGTCAACCGACTTGGTGACATGATGAAAATCGGGAGACGCGGCTCGGTCAATATCTGGATAACCATCCCCGGCGTGCAGGGTCACGTCGCCTACCCCCATCTTGCAGACAACCCGATTGCCAAACTGGTTCGGATCCTTGCCGCAATTGAGGATATTGCCCTCGATTCAGGCACTGACTGGTTTCAACACTCCAATATCGAAGTCACTGATCTTGAGGTCGGAAATCCAGCCACCAATGTTATTCCGGCGGCCGCGAAGGCCAGGCTTAGCATCCGTTTCAACGATTTGCATTCAGGTCAGAGCCTTGTCGATCGGATATCGGCGCTGGTTCAGGAAACCGCTCCCAACGGAGAAATTCTGGCGCGGATATCCGGCGAGGCCTTCCTTACTCCGCCCGGAGAGTTTTCGAGCCTCGTCTCAAGTGCAATTGAGGCGGTCATCGGCGTGACGCCCGAACTATCAACGACTGGAGGCACATCCGACGCGCGCTTCCTGTCGAAAATCTGCCCTGTCGTTGAATTTGGCCTTTGCAACGCCACGATGCACAAGCTGGATGAAGCCGTCGCAATCGCTGACGTTTTGGCGCTGACTCGAATCTACGCTGACATCATCAACCGCGTCTGAGTATCACATAGAGTGCCCCAGCGCCGCCATGGCGAGGATGGGCACTACGAATAGCTGCAATGTGGCGTGCGTGTGGAGACGCGGAAAGCCAGTCTCTAATCGATGCACGGATTACCCCTCGGCCTGAAGGCGGCAGGCGCGGGTTTTCGCGGGCCGGTTTGCCGGTAATCAGAAGGACAATTCGCGCGTCAGAATGAATCGCAAAGGACAGACTACGGTCTAGGCGGGCATGGGCACTAGCGAGCGTTTCGCCGTGCAGATCAATCGTGAAATCCGGCGTGAGTGTGCCTTTGGCAATACGTTTGTCCCATCCGCCATCAAGTGTATTTGCCTGGTTCAGCCCGTGCATTTTTGACGGGGCGCCGCCAGCCTTGGGGATCGTTGAGCCCTGACGCAGTGCCGGGTTCTTGACCAAAATCGTTGCATCTTGATGATCAAGTTCGTTGGGCTTGTGTCTGTTGGGGTTGATCGGCTTCATCGTTGCCGTCACCCGCCCCCAGATATGACGCTCCTCAGGGTTTAGTCGACGCGGCATCTGCCTGTTCCCGAGCAATCCTCGCCAGAGTGCCTTTGGGCAAAAGAACGAATGCCGTTCCACGCGCGGCCATTCCGCCGGCTGTCGCTTTGGCAGCTTCTCCAGCCCCCCAAAATGTATCGAAGCGATTTGTTCCCTTGATCGCGCCGCCTGTATCCTGTGCTATCCACAATCCGGTCGCATCAGCCCGATCCATCGAGAGGAACACGGGCGCACCAAGCGGCACGAAGGAGGGATCGGCGGCGACTGTCACGGCACCGGTTACTGGAACTCCCAAGGCGCCAAGCGGCCCTGCACCGGTCGATTCACGAAAGAAGATCCAGCTCTTGTTTTCGCGCATGATGGCTTTCCCCTCTTCAGGGTGCGATCGCAACCACTCGACGATCCCTTGCATGGAGGTCTGGCCAGGACCGATCAGTCCGCGATCCTTCATCAACTTGCCGATACCGACATAGTCGCGCCCATTCTGGCCGTCATAACCGATCCGCATGACACCGCCGTCGGGAAGTCTCAACCGACCAGAGCCTTGAACCTGGAGAAAGAAGAATTCAATTGGATCGGCAGCCCAAGCTATTTCAAGACCTCGACCACTAAGCCCACCTTCCTCAATCTCTGTTCGATCGGCGTAGGGAACAAAACTCTGACCCTTGACTCGGCCGCGAATTTTCTTCCCTTTCAGGCTATCCGAAAACTGACCGAGATCGACGTCTATAAGATCGGAAGGCCGCTTGTAGATCGGCACATCATAGCCCGAGGCCTCGACGCGAGATCCAGCAATTTCAGGTTCGAAATAGCCCGTGGCGAAACTTTTTCCGTCTCCGACCTGCACGATTTCAAAGTTCTGAAGGAAAAATTCCATGGCATCGCCGTCGCGCGAACCTGCGGCAGCGATACAGGCCGGTTTCCAATCTTCACCCCGGGTCAACCCGGACTGATCGGCGCGCTTGATCAGCGATGGGCAGGAAATGCGAAATGCCTGCAATGCGCGCCCTGCACTCCGCTTATCAAAGGGAGGTTTCGAAAATGAAGGTGCCGCGACGATCCCGGTCGATCGGGCATTCGGGCCCGACGACGCAACTACAGTTTGGGGCGTCAATGGCTGACTTGGTTTACCTGTAATGGCCGGTCGCGGCAGACTTCCTGCGGTTTGTGGTGGGCGCCCCTCTGGGACAATCCTCGCCCCACATGCAGAAAGCATCAGAGCCGCAACCAATAGCGCTAACCGGCGAGTCATCATTGCTGGCGCCTTACGACGCTTCGTCAGTGTCCGTCAAAAGCCAGTTCGGATCAGTTGAACGCAAATTACGCGCAAATGTCCAAGCATCATGGGTAGGCACAGCATCGGTCAATGACCCTGCGATCACCTTACCCTCTGTATCCCGGGTTACAGCGGCGATATCGGCGTCAAAGCGAACAGTGATTTCTGCCGTTCCATTGCTGAACTTGGCATCGGAAATGACTGCACGCTCGATCCGCACCATCCGGTTGTCGAGCACATGTCCCTGAGACGTGCGTTCTGCCATCGCCTCGCCAAAAGCCTCACGCACGTCGTTTGATACATACGCCCGGAAATCGTCTTCCTTTCCAGCCCAAAAGGCCTCCAGGATCAGTTTGTAAGCCTGCCTTGCCCCTTCAAGGAATTCAGCAGAATTGAAGCTACGATCCGCAGCTGCGATTGCCCGCAAGCCGAGATCCGCGCCCGGCACATGCTGTTCTTCCGGCACCACAACCGGGCCTTCACGCGCATCATCGATGGCCGGCAACGCCGCCCGTTCGCGCACCATATCTTCCGGTGGACGTGACAAGGGCTGTTCATGACCCGTCCGCTTTCCAAGCACTGCATATAGCCGCAAGCCCAGAAAAAGTGCTATCATGGCAAAGACGATGATGCCGATCATGATGTCTCCAAACGTTTGAACCTGTTACATAGGCGCGCGGCGCGCCGGTTTCAAATAGGTTTCATGTTAAATCTCTCCCATTGCCCTTGACACCCTCGACTGCTAGGCGCCCGCGGCACGGAGATGGCTACGTTCATCCCGCCAGATTCATGTTTGACCCGAGGATATACAAATGGCTGAAGAAACCGGCAACGATCCGCTTGCCAATGGCGAAGATACGGGCCCCGCAGTGGGACTTATTTCGCAATATATCAAAGACCTATCGTTCGAAAATCCGAACGCACCTGCTGTGTTTCAGTGGCAGGGCCAGCCACAGATTGACGTCCAGTTCAATATCGGAGCCAATCAGGTTGGCGAGGATGCGCATGAAGTGGTTTTGAAGATCGACGTGCGGGCGACGAGCGCAGACAAGGTCGCTTTTCAAGTCGAGCTTGCCTATGCGGGGCTTTTCGGGATCCGCAACGTGCCTGACGAACAGATTCAACCTTTCCTTTATGCGGAAGGTCCGCGGCTCATTTTCCCGTTCGCACGCCGCGTGCTGGCCGACGCAGTACGCGATGGCGGATTTCCGCCACTCTTGCTTGAACCTATATAATTCGGGGCGCTATATTTTAATCACGGTGCGTCAATTGCTGATGGCCTACCCGCCATTATCGACACAGAAGCCAACGAGTAAAAGCGACTCATGAAACTCGGCAAAGCCATTGGCACAATCGGCGGGTTGACGATGGTCAGCCGCGTCCTCGGCTTT
>JANLST010000321.1:0-2565 GCA_031362505.1 Sphingomonadales bacterium | reverse complement strand
CGGAACTTTTCTCGGGCTTGCTCGGGCGTCAGGATGTTGTTGTGTCCGCATCCGTGGACATAGGACATCACCTGCGCATTTCCCCAGATTTCCAACTGCGCAATGTCCTCAAGCGGGAAACCGAGAATGGTCGCCATCGTCCGTTGCGGCAGCGGGCGGGCGAACGCTGCGACGAAATCGGCCTCGCTCTCGCAAAGCATGGAGTCGAGCAGATTATCGACATGTCCTGTGATCATCGATTCATGACGCCTTGCACCAGGACCAACCCATGGATCCGTCAACTCCTGGCGGTGCGCACGCCACAGGTCGGGGGTAGGACGCAGCGCGGCGATCGACTGCACCATCGAGTCGATATCCGGCATGTCTCGCGCCAGTTTCCCTGATTGCTGGATTTGCGCCACCAGCAACGACACTGTCGGCTTGAACCGATCCCAATCGCGCACGACGCAGGCGACGTCGTCGTATTTGGTGAGGATGAATGCGTCCCGCTCGGGCGTCAGGCCCTGCCCCGCCAGGCGCACCACGGGTGCTTCTTCGTGGAGGATCGTATAGGCTTCGTACCAATGCTCGGCCGCGCCAGGACTGAACAGATCAACATCAGCGAGCGCATGGGGACAGCGCATCGGGCTTAGCTCATGGTTGGCGTGGCGTTGCATTAGATGAAACCGTCTATTGAATCTGCCAGTTGTCTGGAATCGAAGACTGCCCGATCATCGAGGTTAGGGCCATGAGCTTTTTTGGGAGGATCGTATGAGCCGCATCGCCACGCTCGCACCGGAAGAATGGGATCCGCGGCTGCGCGAGGCCGTGCAGCCCGATCGGCTCAGCGCGCTTGAGCAGGGCCTGACGCGGTTCTTCGCACACTGCCCCGACCAGGCACTTGGCTTGATGCAATTTGGCCGTGCGTTAAAGCTCGGCCGAAGCTTGCCCGAGCGGCTGGTTGAGCTGGTGCGGCTGCGCATCGCCTTCTTCAACCAATGCCGCAGTTGCATGGCGATCCGCTATTCAGATGCGGTGGCGGACGGATTGACAGAGGATCTGGTCTGCTCGCTCGAACGCCCGCAAGAGGCAAGCGACCTGACACCGGCCGAAAAGTCCGCAATCCGCTACGGCGAACTCATGGCAACCGATCATCTTTCCATCAACGACGCGATCTTTGCTGACCTGTGGAAGCATTTCAGCGAGGCCGAAATTGTGGAACTGGGGATGACCTGCGCGTTCTTCGTTGGTTTTGGACGACTTGCGGCGACCTGGCACATGGTCGAAGAGCTTCCCGAAGCCTTCCGTACCGCCGAAGCGATTGCGCCTTGGGGCCAGGACAAAGTCCAGGTGCGCTGATGGAGACCGGAGAAACCCTGACAGTCAACCTGTTCGATCCCGAGCTTCAGCAATGCCCTTACGATGCTTACAGGATGTTGCGCGACGAGGCACCCGCCTATCGCCAACCAGGTACCGACATCTATATCGTCACCCGTTATGAGGACGTGCGGCGCGTGCTGATGGACCCGGAGACGTTCCCAAGCGGATCGGCAGGCACCGCGTACCGGATGAAAACCGGCAACATCGAACGGCAGAAGCGTGTTGCAGAGCGTTTCGCCCAGAAAGGCTGGGTTCCCGGCCCGACGCTCGCCAGCCGGGATGATCCCAACCACCGCCAGATGCGGGCGATGTTCAACGAAGCGTTCAAACCAAGCCGGATCATGCAGATCGATCCTCTTGTCGAGCAACTGGCCTACGAGCTGATCGATGGTTTCATTGCCGATGGCCATTGCGATTGGGTCCGCCAGTTCGCAGTGCCGCTGCCGCTGTTCATCATCGGCGAACAGATGGGCATGCCGCGCGCCGACATGTGGCAGATCAAGCGGTGGACCGATGCGTTCTTCCAGCGCATCTCGATGATGCTGCCCGAAGAACGCGAGATGGAAATGGTCGATCGCGAGATCGAGGCGCAGCACTATTTCCAGCCGATCTTCGAACGACTCCGGAAGCATCCCAACGATTCGCTGATCAGCGTGTTGGTCAATACGGTGATCGAAGGCTGGGGCCGTCCGTTGAGCGACGAGGAACTGCACGCAGAGATGATGGCCGACACCTTCGTGGGCGGCAGCGAGACCACGAC
Source organism: Sphingomonadales bacterium (assembly GCA_031362505.1). GTDB lineage: Bacteria > Pseudomonadota > Alphaproteobacteria > Sphingomonadales > Sphingomonadaceae > Aquisediminimonas. The sequence continues at coordinate 446 of JANLST010000321.1, read as the reverse complement.
CAACGCGCTCGCTGCCGGAATGCGACTGCTGATCGAGAAAAAGGACATTTGGCGACAACTAAAGAGCGACCCTGAGCGGTACATGAAGACCTTCATCGAGGAGGTCCTGCGGCTCGAATCTCCCGTGCAGAGCTTGATGCGGTTCTGCGCGAAAGATACCGAGATTGGCGGAGTGAAGATACCCGATGGCGCGCTGATCAATGTTCGCTACGCCGCTGCCAATCGTGACGAGCGCGCCTTCGGATGTCCGGAGGAGATTGACCTCAACAGGCAAAAGGCAGGCTCGCACATGGCGTTCGGATCAGGCGTCCATCATTGCCTCGGCGCGCCGCTTGCCCGGCGCGAGTTGATCTGGGGGTTTACGGCCGTGGTCGACAGGTTTGAGGACATGTCGTTCGCACCCGGCAAGAATGACTTTGCGATCCACCCGCATTTCCTGTTGCGAA
>JANLST010000311.1:0-8200 GCA_031362505.1 Sphingomonadales bacterium | reverse complement strand
CCCATTTCCTGCCACCACAATAGGAGGCTTGCTGCACTGGACGCCGGAATCACCGTTGCGATATCTACCATAGCAAGAGATAGAGGGCTCTGAAGCATCTTGGTCAACGGCTGCCTGCGCGCTATCTGGTCAGCCGGTATGAGCGTGCGGTGAGTGAAGGCCATGAGTAAAATGGAAAGATTGGGGAGCGATCGATGAGTGAACGTGAATCGATGGAATATGATGTCGTCATCGTTGGCGGCGGCCCGGCGGGTCTTGCGGCATCCATTCGGCTCAAGCAGCTCAATCCGGACGTTTCCGTCTGTATTCTTGAAAAAGGCTCCGAAATCGGTGCGCATATTCTTTCAGGCGCCGTGGTTGACCCCAAGGCGCTCGACGAACTGATCCCCGACTGGCGTAAACAGGATTGCCCAATGGCCGAAACACCGGTCACGGACAATTGGCACTGGGTGCTTTCTGCGAAGAAGAAATACCCGTTGCCCCACGCCTTCATGCCGCCACTCATGAGCAATCATGGCTGTTACACAGGCAGTCTGGGAAATCTGTGCCGCTGGTTGGCAGGACAGGCAGAAAATCTGGGTGTCGAAATCTTCCCCGGGTTTCCGGCAGCCGAGATTCTCTATGACGACAAAGGCGCGGTGCGTGGTGTTGCGACCGGCGACATGGGCGTCGCCCGTGACGGCAGCCGCAAGCCGGATTTCCAGCCTGGCATGGAACTCCACGCCAAGTACACGCTATTCGCTGAAGGTGCGCGCGGGCATCTGACCAAGCTGCTCAAGCCGAAATACGATCTCGAGGCCGATTGCCAGCCTCAGGTCTACGGCCTTGGTATGAAGGAGTTGTGGGATATAGACCCCGACAAGCATGTGCCGGGGCGCGTGCTCCACACCCAGGGCTGGCCTCTTGACGATGCCTGGGGCGGCGGGTTTCTTTATCACCAGGCGAACAACCAGGTGGCCCTGGGCTTCGTCGTCGCGCTCGATTATGCCAATCCGCATCTCTTCCCGTTCGAGGAATTCCAGCGCTGGAAGCAGCATCCAGAGATTCGTGCCATTCTGGAAGGCGGAAGGCGGGTTTCCTATGGCGCACGAGCAATCAATGAAGGCGGTTGGCAGTCAGTACCAAAGCTTGCGTTCCCCGGCGGCGCATTGATTGGTTGTTCGGCGGGTTTTGTGAACGTGCCCCGGATCAAGGGCAGCCATACGGCGATGAAATCCGGCATGTTGGTCGCGGAGAGCATTGTCGCAGCGCTTGCATCGGGCCGTTCGGGTGACGAGCTTTCGGACTATCAGACGAATCTCAATGCAAGCTGGATCGCCAAGGAACTGAAGCTCGTCCAGAATGCCGAACCGGCGATTGCAAAGTTCGGCGCCGATTATGGGACGATCATCGGCGGTATCGACATGTGGATGCGCACGTTGAAGATCGGCCTGCCTATTGCGATGAAGCATCATGCCGACAATAGCACCATTTGCCGCAAGGACCTGTATCCTCCCATTGCCTATCCCAAGCCGGATGGCATCATCAGCTTCGACCGGCTGTCCTCGGTGTTCCTGTCCAACACCAATCATGAGGAAGATCAGCCCGTCCATTTGCAACTGCGCGATCCTGATGTTCCAATCACGGTCAATCTTGCTCTCTACGATTCGCCCGAAACGCGCTATTGCCCGGCGGGCGTCTATGAAATTATCGGCCGAGAGGAAGGAAATCCCAAGCTTCAGATCAACGCCCAGAACTGTGTTCATTGCAAGACCTGCGACATCAAGGATCCAACCCAGAACATCAACTGGGTGACACCGGAGGGCGGCGGTGGCCCGAATTATCCGAACATGTAGTTGTGCCATCCTTGCGACGGTGCTTTGTTTTGCACGGCCTGCATTGGCAAGAACGGCCCAGCCTTCAGCTCTTTCGCGCTATGTGTCTGCCCGGATTCTCGAAGCCAGCGAATCCGATTCGAAGGCCGCCAAAATATATGCGCAGGCTCTGACAGGTGCGCCTGACAATGAGCGGATCGCATTACGCGCCTATCGTGAAGCGGTCGAGGCAGGAAACAAGGCGCTTGCGATCCGCGCGGCGCGCGCGCTCGATACATTGCAGCGTTTGCCTCAGGACGCCCGGCTTCTGCTCTTTACAGAATCTCTGGCAAAGGGGGATTGGCGCGGCGCCAAGCTTTGGCTTGACCGGATCGAAGAGGCGGACGGATTCGACTTCATTGTCCCTGGCTTGCGCGCCTGGACGGCACTTGGCGCACGCGACAATGATCCGCTGGCCGAACCGGATCGCCAAACGAGCGATGTGTTAGGCTTCGCCTATATGCGCGAACAACGCGTTCTCTTGCTCCTTGCGCTCAAGCGGGTGGACGAAGGGTTGATCGCTGCAAAGGCGCAAACAAGAATTGACGGCCGCGGCCTGCCCTTGAGACTGGCTGCAGCAGCCCGCTTGGTGGCGCTCAAGGAACGCTCAAAGGCGCTTGAATTGCTTGGCGGTAACGATCCCACGCTACGGGACGCCCGCGCCATCGTCGAAGCCGGAAGGCCGCTTCCGGGCGCGATAGATTCGGCAAGCGCGGGCGCAGCCCTACTGATCGGGCGAGTTGCGAGCGATCTGGTTCGTGACAATACCTCGCCGGCTTCGTTGACCCTTGCGCGCATTGCCAGCTTCGCTGCACCCGACAATGATGCGATGAAGCTGACGCTGGCACAAACCCTTGCCAACAACGGAAGAGAAAACGAAGCCTTGACTGTGCTCGACAGTGTCGGGCCACCATTCGCGTCGGCCGTGCGTGAGATCAGGATCGCAACGCTTCAGCGAATGGACCGGCTGACCGATGCCGTTGCTGTATCGCAGGCGGCGATCACCCTGCCCGATGCCGGCCTGCTCGATTTTGTGCGGCTTGGCGATGCCCATGCTCGCCTCAAGCAGTACACTGATGCCGCCAATGCCTATCACGAAGCAATCAAGCGGGCAGGAGATGATCCGCCGTGGAATCTCTGGTTGCTCTATGGCGGGGCTCTCGATCAGGCAGGCGATTGGATAAAGGCCAAACCGGCCCTTGAACGTGCTGTCGCCTCAGCCCCTGATCAGCCCGCCTCGCTCAACCATCTTGGTTATGCGATGCTCGAACATGGCGAGGATCTGATTGAAGCGACGCGACTGATTGCCAAGGCAAGCTCGCTTCGTCCCGATGATGCCGCAATCACCGATTCACTTGGCTGGGTCTTTTATCTGCGCGGGCAACCGGAACAATCCATTCCCCTTCTCGAACGGGCGGTAGCTGCCGACCCGACCGAAGTCGCATTGGGCGAGCATCTGGGCGATGCCTATTGGGCTGCGGGACGGCGGGTCGATGCCCGCTATGCCTGGCGAGCTGCGCTCATTCAGGCTGAAGAGGCTGACGTCACCCGGCGTATCGAGAGCAAGATTGCCGACGGCCCTCGCCCGCCCTCCAAATGACAAGGGCGCTGACCGAAACAGCTCATGCGAAGATCAATCTCGCCCTGCATGTCCGGGCGCGGCGAACCGATGGCTATCACGAACTCGAAACGCTTTTCGCCTTTGCCCATGACGGAGACCGGCTAAGCGGCGCGCATGCGGACGATCTTTCGCTCACGCTTTCGGGGCCTCATGCAGTCAGCCTTGCGGGCGAGTCTGATAATCTCATCCTGCGCGCGGCGCGCGGATTACAGGTTGCAACACGAACCCGGCACGGTGCAGCCCTTCACCTAGATAAGAACGTGCCCGTGGCGGCCGGACTTGGCGGCGGATCGGCGGATGCCGCAGCGGCATTGAGGATTCTGGCGAAACTCTGGGGCATCGATCCAGCCGATCCGGCAATCATGGCCGTCGCGCGCAAGCTCGGCGCCGATGTGCCCGCCTGCGTTCAAAGCACGACGTGCTTCGGCAGAGGGCGCGGAGACGAGCTTACACCCCTTAGCGATCCCACCCTTTCCGGCACTCCCCTGCTGCTCGTCAATCCCGGCATCGCTTTGTCGACCGCGTCGGTTTTTGCCGGGTGGGACGGCCATGATCGAGGCGCGCTCGATCCATCGGACTGGCGCAACGGCCGCAATGACCTGACACCATCGGCTATTGCGCTTGTGCCAGAAATTGCTGACCTGCTCGTGCTGCTCGCTTCGCAACCGGGTGCGAATTTCGTGCGCATGTCGGGATCTGGCGCCACTTGCTTTGCGCTTTTTGACACTGTCGAGGCGTCTGACGCAGCGGCCCGGAAAATCCCGTTTTGGCACATGTTGACCCTTCTCAGGTGACCCGTGCGTGCCGCGATGGCACGGATCGAGCTGCCAATCTCGGCAGGAATGGCGAAAATCCGGGCTTGGCACGGTCGTTGCGGAGCAGAATCGGACGGGTCATGCGCAAAGCGTATCATCCGCCCGTGGCCCGCATGGCCAATGCGCACCATGAACGGGGCGGCAACCGACGGGTCTGCCGCCCCATTTCCTTTTCACAGCCTTGATGGTCTATGTGGTTACGAACAGGCTGAAAAAGGGTTGGTACATGAAGATCGTAATGACCGGGGCGAGCGGACTGGTCGGAGGCTTGTTGCTTCCACGCCTGGCCGGACACACGCTGACACTTGTCGGCCGTCGCGAATTGCCCAACGCCCCGCCAGAAGCCGAACAGCGTGTCGGTCCAGTGGAACGCTGGCCAGCACTTGTTGCGCAATCGGCGCATGATGTGGCGATTTGCTGCCTCGGCACGACGATCCGCGTCGCGGGATCGCAGCCCGCCTTTGCTGCGGTCGATCGCGATGCTGTAATTGCCTTCGCCACGGCCGCAAAAACATCGGGCGTGCGCCAGTTTCTCATGATCACATCGGTCGGCGCCAACGCGGACGCACGCAATTTCTACCTGCGGACCAAGGGCGAGGCCGAGGCTGGCGCAAAAGCTGCGGGTTTCGAGCGAATCGACATCTTCCGCCCCGGGCTGTTGCGCGGGAATCGGCAGGGGACGAGCCGCCCCGGTGAAGGGATCATGATGGCGCTCAGTCCAATCACTGACCTGCTGACTCCCCATGTCTTCGACCAGTATCGCTCAATCACGGCGCAAAGCGTGGCAAGTGCCATCGCGGCCTGCATCGGCAAGAACGAGAGCGGCATCCATGTTCACGAAAATCGCAACATATTGAGCCTTTGTGCACCTGGATCTTCTGCTTGAGGCAGAGACCCTTGCGACGGGAATAGCCGCCGTGTTGCACCCGCGCCCCTGCTTCGGATAAGGGCCGTTTTCGCCTGACATTCTGTGCCCGTTTTGAAAGTCCGCCTTGTGACCCTTTATGCCCGTTATGCAGTCCATCTCGATGCGGCGCTCGACATGCTCGAAGCCGAAGGGGCGCTTGTTGCTGGCCTGTCGCGAAAGGCCGTGACGGTCGAACCGCCGCGCGATCCGGCGCATGGCGATCTTGCCACAAATGCGGCGATGGTGCTGGCCAAGGGCGCGGGCATGAATCCGCGAGCACTCGCAGAACTGCTGGTCAAGAAACTCGATGCGCTCGATGACGTTGCCACGACAAGCATTGCCGGGCCGGGCTTCATCAATCTGAAGCTGGTCGATCAAAGCTGGCGTGACGAACTTCAGGCGATCACCGATCTGGGCAAGGATTATGGTCGATCAACGATGGGTGCGGGCAAGCGGGTCAATGTCGAATATGTCTCGGCCAACCCGACCGGCCCCATGCATATGGGCCATTGCCGAGGAGCCGTTGTTGGCGATGCGCTGGCCTCGGTGCTCGAATATGCGGGCTATGCCGTCACCCGCGAATATTATGTGAATGACGCAGGCGGGCAAGTCGATGTCCTGGCCCGCTCTGTGCATCTGCGTTACCGTGAGGCGTTGGGTGAGGATGTAGGAGAAATTCCCGAAGGTCTCTATCCCGGCGATTACCTGATCCCCGTCGCGCAAAAGTTGGCCGCCGATCATGGCAAGACCTACGTCGGCAAACCCGAAAGCGAATGGCTGACGCTGTTCCGGGAAACCGCCGTCGCAGCGATGCTTGTCATGATCCGTGAAGACCTTGCCCTGCTCGGCATTCATCATGACCTGTTCGCCTCCGAATCCGAGGTCCAAAAGGCCAAAAAGCCCGAGGCGGCAGAAGCCACGTTGCGCGCCCGCGATTTGATTTACGATGGCGTGCTCGAAGCGCCCAAGGGTGAGACGCCCGACGATTGGGAGCCGGTGATGCTCCCGCTTTTCCGTTCGACGAAATATGGCGACGACCAGGATCGACCGATCCGGAAATCAGATGGCAGCTGGACCTATTTCGGTGCCGACATGGCCTATCATTTCCAAAAGGCCGAAAAGGCGGACATGCTGATCGACATCTGGGGCGCTGATCACGCGGGGACAGTCAAGCGGATCAAGGCAGCGGTGGCGGCGCTGACAGAAGATCGTGTCGAGTTCGACGTCAAACTTGTCCAGATGGTTCGGCTGCTGCGTGGCGGTGAGCCGATCAAGATGTCCAAACGGGCGGGCAATTTTGTTACGCTGGCCGATGTCGTGCGCGAAGTGGGCAAAGATGTCGTCCGCTTTACGATGTTGTCCCGCAAAGCCGATGCACAGATGGACTTTGACTTCGCCAAGGTTGTGGAAGCGTCGAAGGACAATCCGGTCTTTTATGTCCAATACGCCCATGCGCGGATCGCGTCGCTCAAGCGCAAGGTTGCGGAGGCCGGCATCTCTGGTGCGGCGGATTTGCAATTGCTCGACGCCGAGGATCTGGAATTGGCGAGACTGGCCGCTCAATTTCCCAGGATTGTGGAAGCGGCGGCGGCGAATCACGAGCCACATCGCATCGCCTTCTACCTCTATGATCTCGCTGCGAGCTTCCATGCGCACTGGAATCTGGGCAATGACCGACCTGATCGGCGCATATTGATCGTTAATAACCCTGCATTAACGCTATCTCGGCTTTTCATCGCGACGGCAATCGGGCAAATTATCGCTAACGGCTTGTCAATCATGGGAGTGACAGCGGCCGAGGAGATGTAGGACAATGTCAGAGACTGAAAATGAAATGACCCTCAAGGACGAGGATCGCCTTCCCTGGCTCGAAGCTGTCGAGAACGACGACGATGACGATAGTGTCTCCCACGGAAAGCTGATCGGATTTCTGCTTGTCGGTCTCGCTGCTTTGGGGCTCATTGTCGGCGGTGTTTGGTGGTTGCGAAGCCAAAGCCCTGGCGCTGAAGGCGATGGCACCCTGATCGCTGCACAGCAGGGCGATTACAAGGTCAAGCCAGACGCTCCGGGCGGGATGAAAGTCGAAGGACAGGGCGATTCAACCTTTGCCGCCTCGGAAGGTGCAGAAGCCAATGGTAAAGTTGATGTAACAGCCCAGCCTGAAGCTCCAGTTGCCAAACAAAAGCCGCCATCTGCGGCGCCAGCCAAGGCTGTTGTGGTTGCCAAGCCGGCCGTGACGACTCCGATGCCGCCATCTGGTGGCAAACTGACGCCTCCCGCCATGCCCGGAACGCTGATCCAGTTGGGCGCATATAATTCGGAAGCGACCGCCAACGATGCGTGGAACACGCTTACGCAAAAAACGCCGTCGCTGGGCAAATTGCCCAAATCGATTGTTGCTGCTTCGGTAGGAGGGAAAACTTACTATCGCCTGCGTGCCAACGCCGGGAGCGCTGGCAACGCGGCCGCGCTTTGCGGGCAGGTCGGCAATTGCATGGTTGTGAGGTAGGTCCGCAATCAGGCCGCAAGCATTCGCGGGATTCCGGCGTCACCTTCCGAGGTGTCGTCGAAATCCAGCGCGAACAGCTTCGTTGGCACCGCGTGCCCGCGAGCGCGGCACATCCGGGCAACGATTTCCCCTGTTGGCTTGAACCCGAGCTTGGTCAGAACGCGACCCGAGGCCGGGTTGTCGATAAAGTGCGCAGACACGATCCGCGACCTTTTGAGGCTATGGCGGGCAATATCGATCACGGCGCGTGCCGCTTCGGTCGCGAACCCGAGCCCCCAATAGGGCCGCGCGATCCAGTAACCCAGTTCCAGTTCTTCGCCATCCGGTTGCAGGCCGACGCCGCCGACCAGGCGCGGCGCGCCTTCGGTCCGTGCGATGATCAGGAAGTCGGCATCGCCTTCACGACGCTCCATCTCCAAAAAGGATTCGGCATCCGACAGACGATAGGGTGAAGGCACCTTGGCCAGCTTGGTCAGGATCGCTTCATCGCCGATC
>JANLST010000272.1:0-10189 GCA_031362505.1 Sphingomonadales bacterium | reverse complement strand
GGGAGTCCCGGCAGCGCTTTTCATGGCGCTGTCCAAAGCGCTGACCAAATCGGTTCTGCTGCGCGACGGCGATGATCTGGCAACTGCCATGACGCGGCTCAATGATGAGATCGCGCGAGACAATGGCGAAGACATGTTCGTGACCATGCTTGTTGGGCTCTTGGATACGCGGACTGGCGCACTGGAACTTTGCAACGCAGGGCACGAGAATCCGTGGCTCGTTACGGCGCAGGGAGACGTTCGACACTTGAAGCCTGAAGGCGGGCCTCCACTATCGGTCGTGCCCGGATTTCCCTACAATTGCGAATCGCTGACCATGGAAAAGGGAGATACCCTTGTGATCGTCAGCGATGGCATCACAGAGGCACAAAGTCCCGCCGGAGGCTTTTTCGGTTCGGCTCGCATCGCAGATGTACTCAAAACCTGGGCGGGCACAGCCAAAATTGCCGAGGCGAGCAATGCATTGCTCGCCGAAGTCCGAGCATTCGAGGACGGTGCTGAAGCGACGGACGACCTGACCGTGCTCGTCTTCCGCTATTTGACGTAAACCTCGACCCGACGATTGAGCGCTGACGCGGTTTCGTCGGGCGTCTGATCCCGCAACTCGCGTTCACCGCGTCCTGTCGCCCTGATGACTTCGCCATCCAGCCCCATTTGGGCCAGCATGGTCTTTACTTCGGCCGCGCGCTTGGTCGACAGTTGGTCATTATCTGCCTCCTGCCCCACCGTGTCGGTATGGCCGACAATCTGGATGTCGACGCCTGGACGGGCCTTGACCTCGGCAAACAGGTCCGGGAGCAGAGCGCTGGATTCATCAACAAGATCGCTTGTGCCTTCCTTGAAATAAAGGATAAACAGCCGCGGTGGCTGTGGCAGTGTTGCCAGCAATGCACCATACCGCGCATTCAGCTTTTCAGGTGCAACTGCCTTCATCGCGACATGTCGCTTGTTCACGCCGGTCCTGCTGTTCGCTTGATCGAGCACGGCCACGTCCGCGCCATTCTCTGGATCAAGCACGGCCACGGCTCCGGTTTCCCGCTGCTTGCCATCTGCGCCTATCTCGCCCGGGAACATCGAAACGCCCGTCGTCGCGCACGCGGCCAGGGACAGCAGCGAAAGGGAAAGAACGAAGCGCAGATGCATAGACGGATCAATCAACCTCGACAACAAAACGGGTGCCGCGAACGCCCAGGAGCGCAGTCGGCGTCTTGACGCGCATGGCGTCACGGTTTGATTTCGCAATCTGGCCGGAGACGATCGCCAGCGATCCGCGATCGACCTGCGTCAGGAACTGGCCACGGTGCGTGGTATCGTCGAAAACAAAGTCTGCGACATTGATGCGGCTGTTCGGGCCGGCGGCAAAACGGGTATTGTCATTGAACGTGATGCCGATCCGACCATTTTTACCGGTGACGATCGTATCGCCCTTTTGCAGGACAAGGCCCGCGGTGGCAGCAATTTTCTGGCTACCCCGTTCGATCGTCGTAATGCCGCTGACAAGCTTGACCCGACCAATATCGGCCAGCACAGGGGTTGCCATTCCGGCCAAGGCGGCCGCAGAGATTAGAACAGGCAGGCGCATGTTGCCCTCCATTTACGCTACTGAGAGTATCGGCCCGTAGGATGGATTACAATAACCCAGCATTAACCGCCAAGATCGTGCTTCCTGCTGATGGGAATACAACGCGCAAGGCATTGGAATGGGTGCGTGATTTTGTTGCACGCGCCCATTGTGGTGCTGATGCCGAAGCGAAGCTTTCAATCATTGTTGAGGAACTTGTTGCAAATATCATCGAACATGGAGCTCCGCTCCCCGATTCGGACATTGGTATCGAATTGTCGGCAATTGGCACCGATATTGGGTTGACGCTGAGCGATGCAGGAACCTTCTTTGATCCCCGGACAGCCGATGTGCCTGCAGAAATCCCGCCAGAACGCGGCGGCGGGGCGGGGATTGCCCTTGTCCTCTCCTGGTCCCACGTGATCAATTATTCCCGCATCGATGGACGCAATGTTCTCACGCTGGTAATCTCGAACGATGTTTGAGCATGTCCACGACGCACCGCCGCCAGGAGCTGCATCCGACTGGACGATCCCTCAGGATTGGGAACGTTTCACGTCCGACGAACATGCGACGTGGGACCGGCTGTTTGCCCGCCAGTGCGCGATGCTTCCCGGTCGCGCGGCGGCCTCCTTCATGCGCGGAATCGACGTGCTCAAGCTCAGCCAACCCGGCATTCCCGACTATCGGGAGCTTAACGAACGGCTTGAGGCGGCAACAGGATGGAATGTAGTCGCGGTGCCGGGTCTGGTGCCTGACGATGTGTTTTTCGATCATCTCGCCAATCGCCGCTTTCCGGCGGGCAATTTCATCCGTCGGCCCGACCAGCTCGATTATCTGAAAGAGCCTGACGTTTTTCATGATGTGTTCGGTCATGTCCCGATGCTCGCCGATCCTGTCTTCGCGGACTATATGGTCGCCTATGGAAAAGGCGGGCTGCGCTCGCTCGGATTTGGCGCGCTCCACAAGCTGGCGCGGCTTTACTGGTATACCGTAGAATTCGGATTAATCGAGGAAGACGGGGGATTGCGGATCTATGGTGCCGGGATTGTGTCGAGCTATGGCGAAAGCGTCTTCGCGTTGGATGATCCCAGCCCGAACCGCATCGGCTTCGATCTGCTCCGGATCATGCGGACCGAATACCGCATTGACGATTACCAGCAGAACTATTTCGTGATCCCGAGTCTCGATCACCTGCTCAACGTCACGGTCGAAACCGATTTCGCGCCACTTTACGCGCAGCTTGAGGAACTTGCGGATATCGCAATTGCGGACATTTTGGCAGGCGATCGGGTGATTACGAAGGGCACGCAGGGCTATGCGCAGGCCAAGTCATCTTGAGCCCTACCACATGCCGAAATCGCCCGGTGGTTGGCTCGTCCGGCCGGTCGTTCGGATTGGGCGTTGCCAGCCGTGACGGCTGCGTTTGACGAGGCGCAGGCACGGCCATTCGCCCCGATCCCTGCGTTCGGCGAGGCGCAGTCCCGAGGCGCGGTGGGCTGATGCGACGGCTTCCGCTTGCCCGGCCAGCAATCCGGCAAGGATCAGCGTTCCACCGTCGCGCAGGATCGCGGAGAGCGCTGGGGCAAGCTCGATCAGTGGTCCGGCAAGGATGTTGGCGATGACAAGATCATAGGGCGCGCGCCTGAGAATCACCTCGTGATCGGTTCCCGAGGCCACGCATAGTGCGACCCGCCCTGCCGCCTGTCCGAGCGGGACGCCATTTAAGCGGGCATTTTTGGCTGTCACGTCCACGCTCACCGGATCAATGTCCGATGCCGTCACAATAGCCCGCGGCCAGAGGTAGTGCGCGGCAAAGGCCAGCAGGCCGGTGCCCGTTCCGATATCGACGACATGATCGAAGCGGCTGCCGCGCCGTTTCATCCGGTCAAGCATTTCGAGGCAGCCATGGGTCGTTTCATGCCCACCCGTTCCAAAGGCTTGGCTCGCTTCGATCAGAAAGGTCTTCGCGCCCTTCGGCGGCGCCCCGGCATTGGTTCCGGTATGGACGTAGAAGCGCCCGGCCTGAACCGGCTGGAGCCCGGCCTGACTGATGGTCAGCCAGTCCTCGTCGGGCAGTTTTTCCAGCACCGGCTTTGCACCCGCTGCACTTGGCATCAGTGACTGGATCAGGGCAATGCTCGCCTGGTCGGGCTTCCGCTCGAAATAGGCGGTGAGTTCCCAGGCCGCGGGATTGTTCTCGTCGGGTTCGCGCATCACAAGCGAGGGCGGCGGCTCCATCAGGGCCAAGGGCGTGATGTCCGCATCGAGCGCCTCGGCTTCGGCACGGGTGCACGGGAGAGTGAGTTTCCAGCTCGACATGGCGGCCACCATTACGGCCTTGTTGCGCGCGGGGGAATGCCATAGGCGAAATGCCGCATGACATGGGTCTTATTGGCATTGGCGGGGGTCTGGGCGGGGGTCCAGAATGCGGTGGCGGGCGGCGGATCGTTCATCACGCTGCCTGCACTCATCTTCACGGGACTTGACGCGCGGATCGCCAATATCACCTCGACTGTAGCACTCTCGGTCGGGCAAGTGACGACGGGCTGGGGCGGGCGCAAGGCCGTAGAAGGCGTGCCGGGACTGCCGGTCTGGGTGATGCTCGCGATTGCGATTGGCGGGGGACTGGTTGGCGCGCAATTGATCCTGATTACGCCCACCAAGGTCTTTGCAGACATGGTGCCGTGGTTGATTCTGGCGGCGACTGCACTCTTCGCCTGGGGCAGCTTCGGGCCGAAGCCGGAGGAACCGCGCGCGCCGCTCAGGCCTGTGCTGTCGGGTGTCGGGTTGTTTCTCTGCTCGATTTATGGCGGTTATTTTGGCGGAGGCAACGGGATCATCCTTGTGACCGTGCTGTCGGCAGCGGGACTCGCCATCCGCGCGGCAAGCGCCACCAAGAACGTGTTGGCCGCGATCATCAATGTAGCGGCGCTGGCGCTCTTCCTCTTTTCGCCTGAGGTGGTGTGGATCAAGGCGGTTGTGCTGGGCGCAGGTGCCATGCTCGGTGGTGCGATCGGCAATATGGTGCTGGCAAGGATCAACGAGCGCGCCCTGCGCATCGCGATCGTCCTGATCGGAATAGCCCTCTCGATTGCTCTGTTCCTACGCTAACCAGCCCTGCCGAATCGGCTTGCGAAATTCGGTATGTGGGTTCCTACTCACATTCCTTAACAGGAGTGGGAAATCATGATTCGAAATATGATGCTAGGTATCGCCGCGATTGCCTGCGTAACAAGCACACCTCTTATGGCAAAGCAGTATAAGGACTACTCGCCAACCAAGGGCACTTGGGAAGTCAACGCGATCGAAGTCGACCCCAACCATATTGATGATTATCTGACCGGCCTGCGCAAGTCGCAAGTTCCCGGCTTCGAAGTGATGAAGAAACACGGCATCATCGATGATTATCATTTTGCCGTCCGAACCGGATATTCAAAGGGCTCGCCCAACGTGCTGATCTGGGTGCATTTCACTAGCTATGCGATGCTTGAACCAGACAAGGCACGCGACACGATGGTCGAAAACGAGATTCTTGCCACATTCAGCGAAGAGGAAGGCAAGATTGCTGTCGCTGGCTATGAAAAATACCGTCAGTTCCTTGACGACGGATTTTGGACCGAAATGGTGATGGCAAAATAGAAAACGAATAAGAATTTCCTCCCCGGGCCCGTGCGCGGGGAGGGTGTTCTTCACGTGTTATGATCAGCGCACATAGCTTGCGCCGTTCACGTCGAGCGTTGCACCTGTCATCGAGGGCGGTGCCCGAAGCGCACAGAAGGCTGTCATTTCCGCGACTTCCGCCGGCATCGCCACCCGTCCCAGCGGGATGTCAGCCAGCAGTTTGTCCCCTCCACGGCTCGACAGATAGTCCTCTGCCATCCCGGTCATCGTGAAGCCGGGGCAGATCGAGAAAGCATATATCCCCTCCCCGGCGTAGGCGCGGGCGATAGTCTTGGTCATTGCCAACATCCCCCCCTTCGAAGCGGCATAGTGCCAGTGGGCCGGGCTGTCTCCGCGATGGGCGGCCCGGCTGGCGATGTTGACGATCCGGCCTCCGCTCCCGCGACCTTGCCAGTGGAGTACGGCGGCGCGGCACAGTTCGGCGCTGGCGGTCAGGTTGACCTGCATCGTCCGGTTCCAGCCCGCCACCCAGTCGCTATCCTCAAGGCTGTTGGCCTGGAAAATCCCGGCATTGTTGATCAGCACGTCGATCCGTCCGTCGAGCCTCTCGAGCGCGGCCGTCCAGAGTCGCGCTGGCGTGGCCGGATCGCCCAGATCGCCATCTGCGCTGCCCGTGCCCGCAAGCCGGACGTCTTCGGACGCAAGGCGCGCCATTATTGAAGCGCCGATCCCGCGCGTCGCGCCGGTGATAAGAATGTTGGTTTGCATTGCGTCTCCTTGCCCGACTTAAGGCTTTGGGATCAAGTGATCGCCTGTTGCAAAATCGTGTCTATCGTGACTTTCTGTTGCGATGACCATTCTCATCACCAATGACGGTGCAGTCCGCATCATTGCGATCAATCGTCCTGAATGCCGCAATGCGGTGGATCCCGACACGGCCGGTCGGCTGCGCGAGGCTTTCTCGGCGTTCGAGGCAGACGATTCAGCCTCGGTCGCGATCCTGACCGGGACAGGCGGTGTCTTTTGTGCCGGGTTCGACTTGCGAGCGGTGGGACAGGGAGGGCCACGCTACGAACCGGAGGGCGAAGGGCCGATGGGGCCGAGTCGGATGCTTCTCTCCAAGCCTGTTGTCGCTGCGGTCGAAGGACACGCCGTCGCAGGCGGACTGGAACTGGCCTTGTGGTGTGACTTGCGGGTTGCATCCACAAGTGCAGTGTTCGGGGTCTTTTGTCGGCGGTGGGGTGTGCCGCTGATCGACGGCGGTACTGTGCGCCTTCCACGCATCGTGGGCCAGGGTCGCGCACTCGACATGATCCTGACCGGCCGACCAGTCGACGCTGAAGAGGCGCTTGCGATCGGTCTGGCCAACCGGCTGGTACCGGAAGGACAGGCATTGGCAGAGGCGCTGGCGCTGGCGCGCGAGATTGCCCGCTTTCCGCAATTGTGCATGAAGACGGATCGAATGTCTGCCTATCGTCAGTTCGATTTCACTCTGGCGGAGGCGTTGAAGTTTGAAGGACGTGAAGGCGAAAAGCCACTCAGGGCCGAAGCGGTCAAGGGTGCCGATCGTTTCAAACAGGGCGAAGGACGTGGCGGCGCGTTCGATTGACTGGACGACTTGGCCGCGAAAGCTTAGTGTTGATGGTGTAGACAAAGTGTTCGCGCGGTTGCGCGGCTCGTTCATTGCGTTAAAGGTCGTGAGCACAGTCTGAACCACCCTTGGGGGCATGTATGGCGCGATCATCCGCGCGGCCACTTTCGCCGCATCTCAGTGTTTACAAATGGGGCCCGCATATGGCGGTCTCAATCCTCAATCGAGCCATGGGTGTCGGACTTGCGACGGTTGGCATGGTCTGTCTGGTCTGGTGGCTGGTTGCGGCAGCGACGGGCGTGGAGGCTTATGACGCGTTCATGGGCTGGGCAACCTACTGGCCCGGATATGTGGTCGCGATCGGGCTCACCTTCACCTTCTTCTTTCACCTTTGCGCTGGCCTGCGCCATTTCGTGATGGATGCCGGGGCCGGTTTCGAGTTGAACGCCAATCGCGTCTGGGCCTGGGCAACGATCCTTGCCTCGATGGGGCTGACCGTTGTCACCTGGCTCCTTGTTTTTTGGAAGGGTCTCTGACCATGGGCAGCGGAACGGGATTGGGTCAGGTTCGTGGTCTGGGATCGGCTAAAAGCGGTTCACATCACTGGTGGCTGCAACGCGTTACGGCACTGGGGAACATCCTTTTGGTCTTGTGGTTTCTTTTTTCGCTCCTCTGGTTGCCGGGTCTTGATCACAAGACGGTCATCACCTGGCTGGCCACGCCGATTTCAGCGGTCCTGATGTCGCTGCTCGTGATCAATGTCTGCTGGCATTTCCGACTTGGGCTGCAGGTCGTGATCGAGGATTATGTTCATGGCGGGATGCGCGTCGTGACACTTGGCCTCCTCCATCTCTGGACCTTTGGCGCCGGCGGTTTTGCGCTTTTTGCCATTTTCAAAATTGCCTTTGCAGGGACACACGCCTGATGTCGGACAGCTACAAGATTATCGATCATACCTATGACACGGTCGTCGTTGGCGCGGGCGGATCGGGTTTGCGCGCCACGATGGGATCGGCCGAAGCCGGGTTGCGCACGGCCTGCATCACCAAGGTCTTCCCGACACGGTCGCACACCGTGGCCGCGCAGGGCGGGATCGCCGCAAGCCTAGGAAACAACAGCCCGGATCACTGGACCTGGCACATGTATGACACGGTCAAGGGCTCGGACTGGCTCGGCGATCAGGACGCGATCGAATATATGGTGCGTGAGGCACCGGCTGCAGTCTATGAGCTTGAACATGCCGGTGTGCCGTTCAGCCGCAATGCAGACGGGACGATCTACCAGCGTCCGTTTGGCGGGCATATGCAGAATATGGGTGAAGGCCCGCCGGTCCAGCGCACCGCCGCCGCTGCCGACCGCACCGGACATGCGATCCTCCACGCTCTTTATCAGCAGAGCCTGCGCTACGATGCGGACTTCTTCATCGAATATTTCGCGCTCGACCTCATCATGGAAGATGGTGCCTGCCGGGGGGTGATCGCCATGTGCATGGAAGACGGGACGATCCACCGTTTCCGCAGCCATGCCGTTGTGCTGGCGACGGGTGGTTATGGCCGTGCCTATTTCACCGCCACGTCCGCGCATACCTGCACCGGTGATGGCGGAGGAATGGTTTTGCGCGCAGGGCTTCCCTTGCAGGACATGGAGTTTGTTCAGTTTCACCCGACCGGAATTTACGGCGCGGGCGTGCTTATCACCGAAGGCGCGCGCGGCGAGGGCGGTTACCTCACCAATTCAGAAGGCGAGCGCTTCATGGAACGCTATGCCCCTTCGGCCAAGGACCTCGCGTCGCGCGATGTCGTTTCCCGCTCGATGGCGCTCGAAATGCGCGAAGGCCGGGGCGTCGGGCCGCACAAGGACCATATCTACCTGCACCTTGATCACATTGATCCCAAGGTGCTGGCCGACCGGCTTCCCGGCATCACCGAGAGCGGTAAGGTTTTTGCAGGCGTCGATCTTACCCGCCAGCCGCTCCCCGTCACGCCGACCGTCCATTACAATATGGGCGGCATCCCGTGCAATTTTCACGGGCAGGTCGTCACCAAGAAGGGCAAGGACGATGATGCGATCGTGCCCGGACTCTATGCCGTGGGTGAAGCGGCGTGCGTTTCGGTGCATGGGGCCAACCGGCTCGGTTCGAACTCGCTGATCGATCTGGTCGTATTCGGCCGCGCGACCGGCCTGCACCTCAAGGACAATCTCAAGCCCAACGGGCCGCACAAGGCCCTGCCCAAGGATGCCGCCGATCTTGCACTCGCCCGGGTGGACAAATTCCGTAACGCCAAGGGTGGCTCGCCGACCGCAGAGGTGCGGCTCGAAATGCAGCGGACGATGCAGAAACATTGCGCCGTCTTCCGAGACACTGCGTTGCTCGCCGAGGGGGTTGACCTGATAGCCAAGGTCAACAAGCGGATGGAAGACTTGGCCGTGACCGACCGCAGCCTGATCTGGAACACCGACCTTATCGAAACGCTCGAACTCGACAATCTGATGAGCCAGGCGGTCTGCACGATGCAAGGGGCGGCCAACCGCAAGGAAAGCCGCGGCGCCCATGCGCACGAAGACTATCCCAAGCGCGATGACAAGAACTGGATGAAGCACACCATCACCTGGTTCGATGGTTGGGGTGGTTCAGGCGGCAAGGTGAAAATCGATTACCGCGCTGTGCATGAATATACGCTCACCGACGAGGCGGAGTATATCAAGCCGAAGGCGCGGGTTTATTAAGCGCGCGTCAATCCGGCGCTTTCTTGACTTCCTTGCCAACCGATTCAACGTCCTGACCAATGCCACGGACGGTGTTGCAGGCATTCAGCGTCAAGGCGCCTGCGATGAGGACGATGATCGCGAAATTGCGTTTCATGGGAACTCCTTTTTCAAAATACCAGCCTGACATAGGCCAACAAGTCTGTCGCCAGGCTGAACTCAGACTTGCGCCAGTTTGACCATGCCGCCGGCAAAGTCCAGCCAGAGCGGACTGGTGAGCGCCGCGCAACGCACAATCAACATCAATGCCATTACCCCTCCTGCATATTGTGTCGCCCAATGGAACCGCCCTCCGGTTCGCCAGTCCCAAACGAACAGCGCCGTCATCGGCAACCAGGCGATGAAACTGGACACATAAAATGCCTCGAGCGTGGGTGGGAAAATAGGGAAGCGGCCGATGGCCGGATCGAGCAGCATCAACCCCAGGCCAAGCATCAGTCGCTTGTGTGCCTGAGCGTTGCGCCGGTATTTCCAACCCGCTGCGGCGACGGCAATATAGGCTGGAACGCCCCACAGGGGCACGGCCGTCCATGCAAGCGGAGTTGTGAAAGGCGGGTTTGATCCCCTCGCAACTCCGCCTAGCGCGGTCACTATCATCAACGGGACGAGTGCAATCGCCAGGACAAAGCCCCATTGCCCGAGCTTCA
>JANLST010000292.1:0-10323 GCA_031362505.1 Sphingomonadales bacterium | reverse complement strand
GCGACGGCGCTGATTGCGCGCCGCACGAAATCGGCCGAAGAAAAAATTGGGGCCGCAGAACGTGCGGCTGTCGCTGATGTTCGTGCCCGCGCCGCAGAGGCTGCGACTGCTGCTGCAGCTCGATTGATCGCTGCAAACCATGACGCGAAGGCCGACAAGGGATTGGTTGACACGACGATTGCACGATTGAACTAGGGTCAAGAGACCAAGCATAAAGGATGTTATGATGAAGACTAAGATCGCCATTGTTGCTTCGAGCCTGGTCGCCAGCCTTTCTGTGCCGATTGCAGCCCAAATGACTCCCGCACCAGCGGTTGCGGCCGTCGCATCCGCATTGTCGATCGATTCGCCGATCGAACAGCTTGTCGCCAACCCGGCCACCAAGACAGTGCTCGATACCGACTTCCCGGGCCTGACCGCGCATCCCGCCTATGAACAGTTCAAGGCGATGTCATTGAAGCAGCTTCAACCCTTTTCGAACGGCGTCATCACCGACGACCTGTTGGTGAAAGCCGGCACGGATCTTGCGGCCATCAAATAGGGCGGCTTGACGGCTCCCCTTCGTGATGAAGGGTGATATAGCCGCTGCATGTCCAACCCCGACGCACCGGATCGATTCAATGAGGAAAAGCAGACCTACACGGTTCGCGGTGTCGATCAGCCGGACCTTGAGGCCGGTGTCGCGGCGATCCGCAATGTCCTGAAAACCCTGCCGCCCAAGCCGGGCGTTTACCGGATGCATGATGCGCGCGGCGATGTGCTCTATGTCGGCAAGGCCCGGGCACTGCGGAACCGGGTGACCAATTACACACAGGTCGAACGGCTGCCCAACCGTCTGCGCCGCATGATCGCGCAGACGCGCAGCATGACGATCGTCACGACCAACAGTGAGGCAGAGGCGCTGCTGCTCGAGGCGCAACTGATCAAGCGCTATCGCCCGGCCTATAACGTGCTGTTGCGCGACGATAAGAGTTTCCCGTTCATCCTGCTGCGCTCCGATCACGCCTTTCCGCGCATCCAGAAGCATCGCGGGGCGAGGAAGGCGAAGGGCAATTATTACGGGCCGTTCGCCAGCGCCGGTTCGGTCAATACGACAATCAACGCGCTGCAAAAGCTGTTCCTGCTCCGAAGTTGCACCGACAGCTTTTTCAACAATCGGGATCGGCCCTGCCTGCTTTACCAGATCAAACGCTGTTCCGCGCCGTGCACCGGACGGATCGATACCGCGGGCTATGGCGAACTTGTCGCCGATGCCAAGGCGTTCCTCGGTGGCAAGTCAACCGAGGTACAGACCAAACTGGGCGGCCAGATGGAAACGGCCGCTGCGGCGCTCGATTTCGAATCCGCCGCGATCATGCGCGACAGGCTTCGTGCGCTGACCTTCATCCAGGGATCGCAGGCGATCAACGCGGAGGGCGTGGGCAGCGCAGACATTTTCGCGCTGGCAACCAAGGCGGGGCAGGTCGGCATCCAGGCATTCTTCATCCGTGGCGGGCAGAATTGGGGGCATCGCGCCTTCTTCCCGACCCACACCCAGGATCTGACCGAGGAGGAGGTCTTCACCAGCTTCCTTGCGCAATTCTATGAGGACGTGCCGCCGCCTCGCACGATCCTGCTCGACCGCGAACTGCCCGAAGGGCCGCTGCTCGCCGAGGCTTTGGCCGAGCGGGCTGGAGGCAAGGTCATCATTGCCAAGCCCCAGCGCGGGGATCGGGTGCGGCTGGTCGCACAAGCCACGCGCAATGCCATCGAGGCGCTCGACCGGCGGCTGGCGGAATCGACGACTCAGGGCAAGCTACTCCGCGAACTGGCGGATCTGTTTGAACTCGCCGAGCCGCCGCAACGGATCGAGATTTACGACAACAGCCATATTCAGGGGACGAACGCGCTGGGCGCAATGGTGGTCGCGGGGCCGGAAGGATTCCAGAAGGGCCAGTATCGCAAGTTCAACATCAAGCGCCCCGACACTGCGCCGGGAGACGATTTCGCGATGATGCGGGAAGTGATGGAACGCCGCTTCGGCCGCGCCTTGGAGGAAGACCCCGATCGCGAACGCGGGCATTGGCCCGACCTCGTCCTGATCGACGGCGGCAAGGGCCAGATGAGCGCCGTCAAGGGCGTGCTCGACGAACTGGGCGTGGAGGATGTTCCGCTGATCGGCGTCTCCAAAGGTCCCGATCGCAACGCAGGCCGCGAGACGTTCCACTTCCCCGACGGCCGCGAAATCAGCCTGCCGATCAACGCGCCGGTGCTGTTCTACCTCCAGCGCCTCCGCGACGAAGCCCACCGCTTCGCCATCGGCGCGCACCGCAACAAGCGCAGCAAGGCGATCACCGCCAGCCCGCTCGACGAAGTCCCCGGCATCGGCCCCGCGCGCAAAAAGGCGCTGCTAATGCATTTCGGCACGGCGCGCGCGGTGCGGGATGCATCACTTGAAGACTTGGCAAGGGCGCCGGGGGTTTCGGAAGCAGTGGCGCGAGTGGTGTATGATTTTTATCATGCGGGTGGGTGAGGGCTGATGCACATCATCACCTCCGCGATCATCTGCGCAGTCCGGCCACACGGGGAGGCTGGGGCGATTGTGCGAGGGATGACGGCGGAGCATGGGCTGATTGCGGGCTATGTCAGGGGAGGGCGGTCGCGGACGATGCGGCCGATTCTACAGCCGTCCAACATTGTCCGTGCGGAATTCCGGGCTCGGCTCGAGACACAGCTTCCTGCGCTGACGGTCGAGCTTGAACACAGCCGCGGGCCGCTAATGGCCGAGCCTCTCGCTGCGGCTGCGCTCGACTGGTCGACGGCGCTGACCGCATCGGTTGTACCAGAAATGCATCCTTATCCCGCGATCCATTCCGCGCTCGACGGGTTGCTCAACGCTATCGAAGCGGCCCCCGCCGCTCGGGGCTGGGCCGGGGCTCTGGTCAGTTATGAAGCACTGATTCTCTCGGCGCTGGGCTTTGGCAATGGCGATGGCGCCCGTTCAGACGGCTGGGACGATGTGCTCTCGAACCTCAACGCTTCGGGTGGGCGATTGGACCACTACCTCTTCGCTGATCGGCGCGCCGATGTTCTTGCATCGCGCGAACGGCTGGTCGAGCGGTTGAAAAGGGCGGCGGCATAGGCCAAAGGCCCGCGCACCCGCCAAGGAGTCTTTATGCGCATAGCCCTTTTACCCGGAGACGGAATCGGACCCGAAGTGATTGCGGAGGCTGTGCGCGTTCTTGGTGCGCTCGGCCTGCCTTTGGTTTTTGAGGAAGCGCTTGTCGGTGGTGCTGCCTACAAGGCGGTCGGCCATCCGCTGCCACCTGAAACGCTCGAGATTGCCAAAGCGGCCGATGCGATTTTGTTCGGCGCGGTCGGCGATCCCGATTGCGACGGGCTTGAGCGGCATTTACGGCCCGAACAGGCGATCCTCGGGTTGCGCAAGGAGCTTGCGCTGTTCGCCAATCTCCGCCCGGCCAAGCTCTTCCCCGAACTGGCTGATGCTTCCGCGCTCCGCCCCGAAGTCGCGGGCCAGATCGATATGGTGATCGTCCGCGAACTCAATGGCGACGTTTATTTTGGCGAAAAGGGCATGCGCAGAACGGCCGATGGCAAGCGCGAAGGCTATGACGTGATGTCCTATAATGAGGACGAGGTGCGGCGGATTGCGCGGGTCGGGTTCGAAACGGCGCGGGCGCGAAAAGGCAAGCTCTGCTCGGTAGACAAGGCCAATGTGCTGGAAACGTCCCAACTCTGGCGCGACGTGGTCATCGAGACAGCAGCGGAGTATCCCGATATCGCGCTCAGCCACATGTATGTGGACAATGCCGCGATGCAACTTGTGCGCAATCCGGGCCAGTTCGATGTGATCGTGACGGGCAATTTGTTCGGGGATATCCTGTCGGATCAGGCGAGCATGTGCGCCGGTTCGATCGGGATGCTCCCCAGCGCCTCGCTCGATGCGAACCAGAAGGGGCTGTATGAGCCAATCCACGGCTCCGCGCCTGACATTACCGGGCAGGGCAAGGCCAACCCGCTGGCGACGATCCTTTCGGCTGCAATGATGCTGCGCTATTCGTTGGGTCAGGCAGCAGCGGCCGACCGGATCGAAGCGGCAGTGGCCGAGGCTTTGGCTGGCGGTGCGCGCACTCCCGATCTGGGGGGCAGCAAGACGACGCGGCAAATGGGCGACACCGTTCTTGCTGCATTGACCTGAAGCCTCCTCCATCCGAAAAGCACATCCATGAAACGCACAACCGGTCAGAATCGTTCGATCACCAGCAAATGGCGCCCAGCAACGCAGGCGGTGCGCGGCGGAACCTGGCGTTCTGAGCAGGGTGAGACGTCCGAAGCGATCTTCATGTCGTCAGGCTATGCCTATGACGATGCGGAGACCGTTGCCGCACGCTTTGCGGGTGAGGCCGAAGGGATGACCTATTCCCGGCTCCAGAATCCGACTGTCCAGATGCTTGAGGAACGGATCGCCCTGATGGAAGGGGCAGAGGCCTGCCGTGCACAGGCGACCGGAATGGCGGCCATGACGACGGCGCTGCTTTGTCAGCTCAAGACTGGAGATCATGTCGTGGCGGGGCGCGCAGCGTTCGGCTCGTGCCGCTGGCTGATCGACAATCTCCTGCCCAAGTTCGGGATCGAGACAACAACGATCGATGCGCGCGACAATGATGCGTGGAAGGTCGCGATCCGGCCCAATACCAAAGTCTTCTTCTTCGAAACACCGGCCAACCCGACGATGGATATTGTCGATCTCGGCTTTGTCTGCGGGCTGGCGAAGGAACATGGCATCACCAGCGTGGTTGACAATGCCTTTGCGACGGCAGCACTCCAGCGTCCTCTCGAATTCGGTGCGGACGTGGTGGCCTATTCCGCGACCAAGCTGATGGACGGGCAAGGGCGGGTGCTGGCCGGCGCGGTCTGTGGGAGCAATACCTTTATCAATGACGTGCTTTTGCCCTTCCAGCGCAATACCGGCCCGAACCTCTCACCCTTCAATGCCTGGGTGATCCTGAAGGCGCTCGAAACGCTTGACCTTCGCGCGCAGCGTCAATCCGAAAATGCGATGATCGTCGGCAAGTTCCTCGAAGGGCGCGTCCCGAAAATGCTCCACCCCGGACTGCCCAGCCACCCGCAACACAATCTTGCGATGAGTCAGATGTCAACGTGTGGGCCGATTTTTTCGTTCATCCTCGATGGCGGGCGCAAACAGGCGATGACATTGCTCAACGCAATCGAGCTGGTCGACATTTCCAATAATATCGGCGACAGTCGCACCCTGATGACTCACCCAGCCTCCACCACGCATTCCGGCCTTTCCGAAGAGGTGCGCGCCGATATGGGCGTGGTCGAAGGCATGCTGCGGATCAATATCGGTCTCGAAGATCCAGCCGACATCATCGACGATCTCGATCAGGCACTCAAGGTCGTGGGGCTGTGAAATCGCTTTTCAACTTTGCGCAGGAAACGCGCGGATTCATCGTTCGCGTCTCGGTCAGCTTCCTGCCCGAACAATCCGAAGTCGGGAAGGGACGCTGGTTCTGGGCCTATCACATCCGGATCGAGAATGAGGGGGTGATAGCGGCGCAATTGCTGACCCGACATTGGGACATTCGCGACGCCAATGGCGCCCACCACCTGGTCGATGGCGAAGGGGTTGTCGGCGAACAGCCGGTGATCAAGCCGGGCAATGCCTATGACTATGTGTCGGGTTGCCCGCTCACGACCCCCAGTGGAACGATGCAGGGCAGTTACCAGATGCTCGGCGAAGATGGCTCACGCTTTGATATTGTTATTCCCAAATTCAGTCTGTCCACTCCTGTGACGGCTGGATGAAACGCACCCATTTGCCATTGAACGGGTTGCGTGTGCTTGATGCGGCTGCGCGACATCTTTCATTCACGCGCGCGGCCGATGAACTTGCAGTGACGCCTGCCGCAGTCGGCCAGCAAATCCGGGCGCTGGAAGACATGCTGGGTGTGGTCCTGTTCCGAAGAACACCCAAAGGGCTCGAACTTACACCCGAAGCCGAGGGCGGGCTCGATGCGCTGCGCGCCGGCTTTCTCCAGTTTGAAGACGCCGTAAGGGCCATGCAGTCGCAGCAATCGTCCAAATCGC
This sequence comes from Sphingomonadales bacterium, assembly GCA_031362505.1. Classification (GTDB taxonomy): domain Bacteria; phylum Pseudomonadota; class Alphaproteobacteria; order Sphingomonadales; family Sphingomonadaceae; genus Aquisediminimonas. The sequence goes on along the minus strand of JANLST010000292.1, from coordinate 4,212 downwards.
TTACGATCGCGGCTCCGCGCGACTTCACCGCCAAATGGCTGGCACCGCGGCTGGCTGCCTATGGCCGGACCGATCCCGAACTGCGGTTCGCTCTGGTCTCTGCCGACGAGACACTTGATTTCACCGAAGCCAATCTTGATCTCGCGATCCGCTATGGGCCGGACGGCGGCGATCATGAAAGCGTCCGCCTCGCTGAAGGGGCAATGGTCATGGTCCAAGCAACCGCAGGCGGGGGCGATACGATGATCGCCTGGCCAGGCTGCGAAGGCATCGACGGCGCGTCAGCATTGCGGGTCGGCGACGCCGGTCTTGCCATCGACGCGGCCGCCAATGGCTTTGGAAGGGCATGTGTGCCGCATCTTCTTGCCGAAGCCGATATTGCGTCGGGGCGGATCCTCGCGATTGACAATGCGAAGCCATCGGACAACGCCTATTGGCTTATCGCCCCTCTGCCGCAATGGCGGCAGAAAAAGGTCAAGGCGCTTGTCGAAGCGTTGACGGGCTGAGGGCGTTTCGATCGCCTGCCTCCAAATACCGTGACATAGTCCGACGTTCGACATATTGTGCCGCAATTGAGGCTCCATCGCTGCGGACGCATGCGGCACATGGAGGGCCAGTGGAGGAATTTGATGACCTATGCCCCCTCACATCGCGCGTTTTACGACGCCGACAGCCACATCATGGAACTACCGGACTTTCTGAAGAAGTATGCCGACCCGAACCTGCGAGATGAAATTCCCGAGGTCAGCTACAGCGCCTCGTTGGTGACGGACGAGGAAGTCGCGGTGATCGTGGCTCAAGACAGTCGTCATAGCCCGGAGCACGTTGCCGCCCAGATTGCCCTTGGCGACCGGTTGATCGAAAGTTCGAAGGAAATCCAGGCTCTCGGCGCCTTTGACTCCGCCGACCGCAGTCGGGCCTTGGACCTTCTAGGCTTCAAGAAGCAGTTGGTGTTTGCGACCCATAGCGTCGCCCTGCCCTTCTCTGCCTCGTCGCGGGTTGCGCCAGAGTTGCGCTATGGGGCGACGCGGGCCCACAATCGGCACATGGCTGATTTCTGTGGCAGCGATGACCGCCTGCTTGGCGTTGCAATCATCCCTCTCGACGAACCGGCGTTGGCCATTACCGAATTGGACGCAGCTCTTGCAGCGGGCCTCAAGGCCGTGTGGATTCCCCATCGAACGTGCGGCGATCGATCGCCTGGCCACCTGGACTTCGACCCTTTCTGGGCCCGGTTGGCCGAGAGCGGCACGTCCTTCGTGCTTCATGTTGGCGGCGCGCCGCTCCAACAGGCCAAGGCCTGGATGAATAACGGCCGTGGACTGGTGGCCGACTGGATGGGCGGCGGAGAGAACCTGCGCAGCAAGGACATCGCCATCCTTCATCAGGGACCTGAGGTCTTCCTGTCGGTCTTGCTGATCGACGGAGTGTTCGAGAGGTTTCCGACCCTGCGGGGCGCGAGTGTCGAACTGGGTGCCGGTTGGGTGCCATCCCTGCTGACCCGTCTCGATTGGGTCGCCAAGAACTGGATCCGCGCGGACAAGAACCAGACCCCTTTCAGTCGCAAGCCTTCGGAAATGCTGACTCAGCAGATGGCCTTCACCCCCTTCGTCTTCGAAGACGTCGGGGTGCTAATCGATCAGTCCAGCCCGGAACTCTATCTGTTCTCGAGCGACTATCCCCACGTCGAGGGCGGTCGCGATCCGATAAGGAAGTTCGAGGGCTTCCTCGGCGATCGCAGCGAGGCCATCCGGGACGCCTTCTATGCCGAGAATTTCCTGCGCATCTTTCCTGACGCCCGAGTCTCTGCACCTGCCACGCTGTTTGTGTCTGCTGGCTAGGGAAAGTAGGCACTGCGGCTGACGTTGTCGCAAATGCAGACGATATTGCAATGGGGCAACGAGGGGCTGCCTACATTTCCCTGTTAGGCAGAATTCTCACTAGAACCGGATCATCACCGCCTCGGCGAGCCGGGGCGAGATTGAATGCACGAGTTTCAAAATCTTCACCATCCCGACATTGGCTTCCTGCCGGTTGCCCTCGATCGCGGCAACGATCTGTCGCGCGCATTCCTCGGGCTTCATTTTGCCGCCCGTTCGATCCGCGGTCATCGCGGTTTCAACCACCGGTGGCAGGGCTTCGATCACGTTTATGGCCGTTCCGCGCAACTGGTAGCGGATCGCCTTGGTGAAGCTCCTGAGCCCGGCCTTGGTCGCGCAATAGACCGGGCCGCCTGCGCGCGGCGCGATTGCGAGACCGGAGGTCACATTGACCAGTGCGGCCTCCGGGCGCGTCCTCAACTGTGGCACAAGCGCCGCCGCAAGCCGGATCGGCGCGTTCAGGTTGAGGAAGATGGACCGGTCGCTGGCATCAAGATCGACCGTCTCGTTCAGGTCATAATCCGCGCCTGCACCCGCATTGTTGATCACGATATCAATCGTGCGACCCGACATCGCGTCTGCCAAGGCCGTAACACCGCTTTCGGAGGAAAGATCGGCGGCTATGGCCTCGAATCCCTCGCTACGTGCCGCATCGAGCCGGTCGGCGCGCCGGCCGCAAACGATTACCGATGCGCCCTTGGCCATGAGCAGGCGGGCAATCCACAGCCCGATGCCATCGGTTCCGCCAGTAACCAAGGCCAGTTTTCCCGAAATCTGCATCTTGTGCCTCCATTTGCTGTTGCCACCTTATCGCGTGAGCGGCGGCGCTTGCCAAGCGCCTAAAAACGATATAAAGATGATATCACTATTTGGAGGCTAATATGACTGATTCGACAAGCAGCGGGACCCTCAATTCAAGCCGCGAGAGGCCCGCGGGAACGTTCAATGGCTATCTGATGCTGCTCGTCGCGCTCATTCTGATGGCTGCCGTTGTGCACGCGGTTTTCTGGATTGGATCCAGCGAGGGTTCAATCTGGAGCCTGCTGGCCCTTGCAGCCCGGACAACCGGCTTTGTCCTCGTCACAAAGGGTTTTTTCATGCTTCAGCCGAACCAGGCAGCCGTGGTTACTTTGTTTGGCGCCTATCGAGGCACGGATCGTTCGGAAGGTCTGCGCTGGGTATGGCCGTGGATGGGCAAGGCCAAGATGCCTGTGCGTTCGAACAATGTCATTTCCGACAAGATCAAGGTCAATGACTTGCGCGGCAATCCGATCGAGATTGCGGCACAGGTTGTCTGGCGAGTGACCGACACCGCGCAGGCGCTGTTCGATGTGGAGGATTACAAGGCCTTTGTGATGGCCCAGATCGAGGCCGCTGTGCGTGCCATCGGCTCTCGCTATCCCTATGATGATATCGAGCATCAGGAAGTGACGCTGCGTGGCAATCATGATCAGATTGGCGGCGAATTGCGCACAGAACTGATTGCAAGGCTGAAGGTCGCCGGCATTACGGTTGACGAATGCGGGTTGACCCACCTTGCCTATGCGCCCGAGATAGCCGGGGCGATGTTGAGGCGACAACAGGCAGAGGCCGTGATCAGCGCACGGCGCAAACTGGTCGAAGGCGCCGTTGGAATGGTTGAGATGGCGCTGACAATGCTTTCGGAAAAAAAGGTCGTCGAACTTGATGATGAACGCAAGGCGGCGATGGTCTCAAACCTGATGGTCGTCCTTTGCGGAGAGCGCGAAACCCAGCCGGTGGTGAACGCCGGCTCCCTTTACCAATAGCCATACGGCGTGCTCGGCGCTTTAAAAAAGGCATTTCCGTTGCGCCTCGATCCCGCGCTGTACGAGGCGATCGAGCGCGCGGCGGCGGGCGACATTCGAAGCGTGAACGCTGAAGTCGAGGTTTTGTTGCGTGAGGCACTTGCGCGGCGAGGGGTGAAGGTTTCGCTGAGCGAAACGCCCAAACGCGGTCGGCCGCGGCGGCTGGAGAAATAGCGTCCGCTACGGATCGATTCCCGTTCGGCGCATCTCCGGATCCGATGCCATTTGCCCCTGGAAAGCAACCACTCTCGAGCCTGGCAAGAAGGCCGTTAACCAAAAACTGAGCAGTCTTCGCTAGTGCAATCGGCGTCAGGAGACACAATCATGAAGTTCGTTTTACTAAAGTCTCACGGGGGCAATTATCTGGTGGTGGTAGCAAATGTCGCTTACCTCCGCACGGATGAGAACGGACAGACCAAAGTCGGCCTAGTCGGAGGGGATTCGATTCTGGTCGCCGGAAGCATCGAAGAGACCGCAGCAACGATTCTGGCGGGGTAAATCAGCCA
>JANLST010000287.1:0-12283 GCA_031362505.1 Sphingomonadales bacterium | reverse complement strand
CTCGGCGCAGGCACAACGACAGCGGACCTGTTTGCGATTGCAAAAGGTTTTCGCGCCCGCCACCCGAATGTGCCACTGGTTCTGATGGGTTATGCCAATCCAATGGTCCGGCGCGGGGCCGAGTGGTTCGCGGCGGAATGCACGGTGGCCGGGGTCGATGGTGTGATCTGCGTCGATCTTCCCCCGGAGGAGGAGGATGATCTTGGCCCTGCCTTGCGTGCGGCAGGGATCGACCTGATCCGCCTCACCACGCCGACGACAGATGCCGTCCGGTTGCCCGTCGTGCTCGATGGCGCATCGGGCTTTGTTTATTATGTGTCAGTCGCCGGAATCACCGGGCTCCAGCAAGCCTCATCCGACAGCATTGCAGCGGCGGTCGCCCGATTGAAGGTGGCGACATCCCTGCCCATAGTTGTCGGCTTCGGTATCCGCACTCCCGAACAGGCCGCATCTATCAGTGCCGTTGCGGACGGCGTGGCCATTGGAACTGCGATTGTTGAGTTGGTTGGCGAACATGGCGCCAGCGCAGCAGGCCCTGTGCGGGACTATATTGCCAGCCTGCGCCGCGCTATGGATGGAAATGCCAAGGAGGTAGCAGCATGAACTGGCTGACACGCGTCCGCAATGCGATCCCCTTTATCGCCAAGCGCGACACGCCTGACAATCTGTGGATCAAATGTTCCGGTTGCGCGCAAATGATTTTTGCCAAGGAGTATGAGGACAATCTCTCGGTCTGTCCTGTGTGCAACCATCATGGCCGGATTGGCCCGACCGACCGTTTTCACCAGCTTTTCGACGAAGAGAGCTGGACCGTCCTCGCCAACCCCAAAGTGGTCGAAGATCCGTTGAAATTTCGCGATTCCAAGAAATATGTAGACCGGCTGAAAACGGCCCGTACCGATACAGGTGAATCCGATGCGCTGATCAACGCCAAGGGAACAATCGAAGGCCAGACTGTCGTGATCGGCGTCCAGGATTTCGCGTTCATGGGCGGCTCGATGGGTGTAGCGGTAGGAGAAGCATTCATTTCCGGCATACGCGCGGCCATCGCCGAAAATTGTGCGTATGTGATCTTTACCGCCTCCGGCGGCGCTCGCATGCAGGAAGGCATCCTCTCCCTGATGCAGATGCCGAAGATGACTGTTGGCGTGCAGGAACTGCGCGATGCCGGCCTGCCCTATATCGTCGTGCTGACCGATCCGACTTCGGGCGGCGTGATGGCGAGCTATGCCATGCTGGGAGACGTGCATATTGCGGAGCCGCGCGCGACCCTGGCCTTTACCGGTCGGCGGGTGATCGAGAATACGATCCGTGAGCAGCTTCCCGAAGATTTCCAGACATCGCAATATCTGCTCGACCACGGGATGCTCGACATGGTGGTCTCACGTAATGCGTTGCGCGAGACCCTTTCACGCCTGATCGGTTTTCTTGCACCGCAAAGTGCCCCTCTCGGAGTGGCAGCCTGAACCACCGTGGCAGATCACGCCCATAGCGACGATCCCGCCGTTCAGGCGCAACTCGACCGACTGACCATGCTGTCACCCGGCCGCGATGTGCTGGGACTCGAACGAATTTCGGAATTGATGGCACGGCTGGGCAACCCGCATGAACAGCTCCCTCCCGTTTTCCACGTTGCCGGAACCAATGGAAAAGGTTCGACCTGTGCCTTCCTGCGCGCCACCCTTGAGGCGGCGGGCAAGTCCGTCCATGTCTATACCAGCCCCCATCTCGTGCGCTTCAACGAGCGCATCCGCGTGGCGGGCACATTGATCGACGATGCGACACTGGCACCGTTGCTCGCCGAAGTGCTCGATTGTTCGGCAGATATTGCGCCGAGCTTTTTTGAAGCGACGACTGCGGCCGCCTTTCTGGCATTTGCGCGAACATCTGCAGACGCAGCCGTTATCGAAGTCGGCCTCGGCGGACGGCTTGATGCGACCAATGTCATCAAAAGGCCGGTCGTGTGCGGGATTGTGCAGCTTGGCATCGATCATCAGTCCTTTCTGGGTGATGATGCCGTGACCATTGCTGGCGAGAAGGCGGGCATTGCCAAGCTGGGCGTTCCGCTTGTCAGCATGGCCTATCCAAAGCCTCAGTCGAGGCGGGTTTCAGACATCGCCGAAAATGCTGGCGCTACTTGGCATCCAAAGGGAAGCGACTGGTATGCCGCCACATATCGCGACCAGCTTCACTACCGCGATAAAGCAGGAAAGCTCTCCGTTCCCTTGCCCCGCCTTCCCGGTCAGCATCAGGCAATGAATGCCGCACTGGCTATTGCGATGCTGCGCCACCAGTCGGCAATCACCGTTCCCGATTCCGCAATCCGTGCAGCAATGGGGTGGACCGATTGGCCCGCGCGCCTTCAAAAACTCGCCGATGGGCCGATCACACGGTTGGCACCGAACATACCGATCTGGATCGATGGGTGCCACAATCCGGATTGTGCCCAGCCTGTGGCGGATGAAATTGCCCGACTGCTCGATAAAGACGCCCATTTGCATATCATCGCCGGTATCCTGGCCAATAAAGACGCCGAGGGAACGCTCGGACCATTCTGTTCCCGGGCAACGAGCTTTCAAACTGTCCCTATAACCGATCACCCGCATCATGCTCCGGAGGCGCTTGCGCAATGGCTTCGTGAACAGAAAAAGGATGCCGAGCCTGCAGATAACTTGGAGAGCGCAATCCAGGCGATCAATGGTCGCGATCAGCCTTCAGCGATCCTGATTCTCGGTTCGCTTTACCTTGCCGGTGAAGTTCTGCGCCTGAACGAACAAATCCCCGAATAGGCGAACATTGATTGGCCTTCAACTGTTTCTCAATCGCCTGCCGCTGATCCTGCTGCGTTCCTGATGGCACTATCAACCATGCCATTGCGCATCATGATCCAGAAGATGATGATACCTGGTAGCGCGAAAGCAGTCGTAAGCAGGTAGAAATCGAAATATCCCATTGAATCGATCATTCGCCCGGCGAGCGAACCCGTCAGGAAGCGGCCCAGGATTGCAGAAGCCGCAGATAGCATCGCAAATTGGGTCGCGGTGAAGCGAAGGTCACAAACCGCCGAAAGCAGCGCAACAACGGTAACGCCACCTATTCCCGATGCAAAATTCTCGAACCCAATCGTCCAGGCCAGCATTGGAATGGAATGACCGATCGAGGCGAGCCCGGCAAAGCTGAAATTGGAAACGCCCATCAGGATCAGGCTGATCATCACGGACTTCTTGAGGCCAAGCCGCGCATACAGGATTCCGCCAACAAAAATTCCGACCAGCAACGCACCAAACCCTACCCAGACATCGCCCCACAAGATCTCGTCCTTGGTAAAACCGGTTGTTACCAGAAGGTCGCGGATCATCAGGTTCGCCATCGTGTCGCCAATTTTGTGGACGAGCACGAACAGGAAGACGAGCCATGCTCCGCTGCGCGTGAAAAAGTCCGCCATTGGCCCGACAATATTCCGCTTTTCCAACATGTCGGGGGCGTCACCATAGGTGTTTGTTCCGGACTGTCCGGGCCGCGCGAGTAAAATCGCGACATACACAAGTGTGACAATACAAGCGGCCAGAAAGACGAGCCAATTACCTGTTATTGCTGCCAACCCAGGGAGCAGCAACGCAAAAGAGGCATATCCGCTCAGTCCGAAATCATGTCCACGGCGCATCGACAAATCGAATATCGGATAGATCAATCCAAACACACCGATCCGGAAGAGGATGTTCACGTTCAGCAAGTTGTCGAGCCAATGCCCCGCCAACAGCAGCACCGGGATTGCGATCAGGAACGTTGCATAGCCCTTGCGCGAAAGGCGTTGTGGCCATTCTCGCTTCCGTCGCTCTTCAGGCTCTCCAGCCCAAAGCGATATAAGCAAGGCTGGCAGGACAAGCGGTGCACAAGCGAAATAGCCTATCTGCCAGTTGGCGCGGCCCGCAATGTAAAGGGCCAGCGATGCGGCAAAAAACGAGCCCAGTCGCCAACCATATTGAGACATGCCAGAGCCAATGCCGAGCTCTTCTGGCTTCAAATGCTCAATCCTGAACGCATCGATCACAACGTCAAAGGTCGCTCCTGCAAAGGCAAGCACCAAAGCACCAAGCAGAACTGGCTGGATTCCACCTGCCGGGTCTGCACGGCCCAGCATGAAGACGCCGAGCGCGACCAATGAACCGGTCAACCAAAGCCATGTCCGCCTTTGTCCAAAACTCTCCGAAAAAGGCAGTTTCACACGATCAACCACCGGTGCCCAGGCCCATTTTATGCTATAGACCAGTAGCACCAGCGCAAACGCCGAAATTGCCTTTCGCTCGATATTCGCTTCAGAAAGCCGGTTGGTCAGAGTCGCTGCCAACAGCGCGTACGGAAAACCCGAAGAAATGCCCAGAAACAGGGCGGTCAGCGGCCCGCGTTCGAGATAGGGCTTGAGGCCATCCAACCATCTGCTGCCGCCTGGAGCGACAATTTCCGTTACGGTCTGGCCAGTCTCGTTCACGCCACTTGCTCCCGGATCATTTTCGCGCGAACCTAGCGCTAAAATCGGGTAAGGATAGCCCTGTCATGAACATGATCACACCTACAAAAGGCCAAATGGCTCTCGCTCGGCAGATTGCCGATGGCAAGGAACGCCCAACGCGCGGGATCACGCACGTTCCAGCGAACCGCTATATCGATCCAGACTGGTTTGCGCGCGAAAAAGCGTCGCTGTTCGATGTCATGCCGCAGGTGATCGCACCATCGGCATTGTTGCCCGAACCCGATATGGCGGTGCCGCACGATGCCACTGGCCGTCCGCTCCTCATCACCCGCGACAAGTCGGGCAAGGCGCACGTCTTTCTGAATGTCTGTCAGCACCGGGGTACACGCCTTGTTGAAGGCGATCAGGCCGTCTGTGCCAGCCGCCTTGTTTGTCCCTATCATGCCTGGACCTATTTGTTGGACGGCAAGCTGATTGCGATGCCGCGCCCCGAAACCTTTCCCGGACTTGAGAAAGCGAACTATGGCCTTCGCCGCCTGCCGACCTGCGAAGCGGGCGGCCTGATCTGGTTCGCGCCGGGCGAAAACGCCGATTTCTCCGAGGCAGAAACGCTTGGTCACGATTTCGACGCGTTCGGGATGAGCGGACTCCACCTCTTCGCGCGCAGGACGCACGTCGTAGAATCGAACTGGAAGCTGATCATGGATGCCTTCCTCGAAAGCTACCATGTGACCCGACTTCATGCGAATACAATCGGCCCCTTCTTCAAGGACGGCGTTACGGCTGCGGACATGATCGGCGGGCACCAGCGATCAGCGGTCGGTCGCGCAACCGAGCTTGCCGATATTGATATGGGCGATTGGCCAGCGCTACGGACAGCAGTGACTTTCGCCTATTCGCTCTTTCCAGCAGCCGAGCTGGTCGTCAGCCCGGATTATGTGAACCTGATGGTCATGATGCCGCAATCGGTCGGGCGCACCTTGGTCGAGGACTTCATGCTCATCCCCGAAGAACCGAAAACTGAAAAGTCGCGTGACCACTGGCAGCGCAGCTGGGATCTGCTGGACGGCCAAGTCTTTGGATCCGAAGACTTCCGCGCAGCCGCACTAGGTCAGCAAGGTCTGAGTTCAGGGGCGATTTCGGAACTCACACTTGGCACTCTGGAAGGCGGCATTCGACAATTCCACGACGCCATCGAAGCCCGGATCGGTTAAATATATCGCGCCGCGACAATCCTTCCGGCCGCTCCCTCACGAAGAATGATGGCATAGCGATCTGCACCCGCCTGTTTCATGATTCGTCCCGGAACGGTAATTGCAGCGCTGCCACCCTGCCATCGTCCGACATCAGTCTCGGCAAGAACAACATTGGTGTAGCGCACGACGCGACCACCGTTTTCACCCGCCCCGATCCGCACAACGGCCTCGCTTTTCAAGGCGAGCAGTTGCACCGACGTATTGGCCTTGATGTTCTGCTCGATCATGATCACCCGCCCGCCGTCAATCGTGGCGCGGGCCACGATTGCAGGTCCCGGCTTTTGCTTTTCTGCGGCAATCAGGCGCCTCAGCTTGCCTTCGCTCGAACCCACGGCCGCAGCACTGCCTTGAACCATCGCCTGAGGCGTATAGACACCCGACCCTTCGCCGCCGCGACCAGCATAGCTGCGCTGCAGGATTGTGTTGGCTTCACGTCCCAAAGTATCCTTCCAGCCAAGGTCATCCCAGTACGTCACGGGGCGGGTCAGCACCACTATATTGGGTTCTTTTGACAATTTCTCGATCAGGGCGTCAGCTGGCGGACACGAAGAACACCCTTGGCTGGTGAACAGTTCTACCGCGACCGGGGTCATCTTTACCGATGGAGCGGGTGGAGCCGCCTGACCCGAAAGAGCAAGCAGGACGGGAACAAGGGCAATGAGACGCATGGCAAATCCTCTGAAACGTGTCTAACGGCTTTCGCATGAAGCGTCATCCCGGTTACACCGCCCAACCCAAATCCGATCCGCGTGAGGAGCAACGCATCGCAAAGCTGCTTGCGCGCGCTGGTATTGCCTCACGTCGTGAAATCGAGCGCATGATCGCCGATGGGCGGATCGCAATCGACGGAGTCACGATTGACACACCGGCAACCCTGCTCAGGTCACTGACCGGAGTAACCGTGGACGGCATAGCCGTGAAACCACCGACCGCTGCGCGGCTCTTTCGTTATCACAAGCCGACTGGTCTGCTGACTGCCGAACGCGACCCGAAAGGGCGACCGACCATTTATGATCGCCTTCCCAAGGGTCTGCCGCGCCTGATGCCCGTAGGCCGGCTCGATCTGAACACCGAAGGGCTGCTTCTCCTTACGAACGATGGTGAACTCAAGCGGCAGCTGGAATTGCCTGCGACCGGCGTCACGCGCTCCTACCGCGCACGTGCTTATGGCAACGTCACGCAGTCCCAACTTGAGCAGTTGATGATGGGAATCGAGATTGAAGGTGTGCGTTATGGCAGTATCAATGCCAATCTCGAGCGCAGGACAGGAGCCAATGTCTGGATTGAATTGAGCCTAGCTGAAGGCAAGAACCGCGAGGTCCGGCGTGTTCTCGAACACCTGGGACTCAAAATCTCGCGGTTGATTCGTACAAGTTATGGTCCCTTCATCCTTGGCGATTTGCCGGCGGGCGGCGTCGACGAAATCAAGCAAAATGAACTGGTGGCATTCAGGAAATCCCTTTGAGGATCATCGCTGGCCAGTGGCGTGGGCGGCAACTTGTGGCGCCCAAGGGGGATGCAACGCGCCCGACCGCAGATCGCACGCGTGAAGGGCTTTTTTCCATGTTGGTGAGCCGTCTCGGGAGCTTCGAGGATTTGCGGGTCGCCGATTTTTTCGCAGGGTCGGGTGCACTCGGTCTTGAGGCCCTGTCACGCGGTGCCGCATCCTGTACTTTTGTCGAACAAGACAAACTCGCTCTGGATGCGCTTCGCGCGAACGTTGCGACCTTGAAGGCGGAAGCCGACATCCGCGCTCAATCGGTCATGGCCCTTGCCGCAACCCGCGATCCGTTTGACCTGATCCTGATCGACCCGCCCTATGGTACCGGTGCCGGCCAAGTGGCGCTCGATCGATGTCGTCGGCTGGGTTGGGTTTCCGACAGCGCCATCATCAGTATCGAGACAGCGCGGGACGAGACCATTGAACTGGCTGGCTTTCACGTTGACGCAGAGCGCGTTTACGGCAAGGCCAAGATCACGTTGCTTCGTCCCGCCGCTCAATAATCCAGACCGAACGTGATGGCAGGACCTGATCCAGGATGGGCGTTGCCCGAAACACGTTGGCGCCATTCGCTCCCAAGCCGTACGCCGGCCTTTCCGATCCTGAACCGTATCGCTGCACTCGGGCCGATATCGACGCGCGACACATGGGGCTGAACCGCTCCCCAGACGCCGCCGCCTAGTTCAACTGCAAAAGAACCCTTTGAAGCGATCTTGCGATCAAGCCGCAAAGATCCGTCCACGAATCCGTCGCGCCTTTGAAGGCCAACAATTCCCGCCTGCGCATATCCGTTCAAATTGAATCCCTCCACGGTCGGCAGATCGTTGAAGCCTGTGGCGATCAACCCTGCAAAGGCGTTTCTTCCTCCACCATCGAATGCGACGCGGCGCTCGGCAATCAACTCGATCGGTATCCGTCCCGCCCGACGGATCGCGAGGCCTATTCCCGCTTCTTTTCCGCTCGAAATCTTCAGTGGCGTCGATCCGCGCAGATTGAACGACAGCGTCAAGTTTGGGCTGGGCTGGATGAGGCTCCGTTGTAACCGAAATCCGAATTGGCTGCCGCCCAATTGACTGGTTGGGGACAGGCTCGCAGTGCCGGAGTTTGGTCGGTAAATAGCGAAGGCAGACAATGACCAATGGTCGATCTCTGCAGGAATGTGGAGTGGGCCCGGGACGCTTGGATTACTATTCGATAATACCGAGGGCCCCTCAAGGAGTTTCATTGATAAAACGGGCGACGTTCTTTCTGGAACCGACACCAGAACGGAAACAGGAACCGGATCGATGATCGGCACATTCGACATCCGGTTTCCTGATAATTCGGGGTTGTTCCATTCGACTCGTCTTAGGCCAGAGATGAAATTGGGTTCGTCTGGGCGAACCGTTCGGATCAAGAACGACGGCGCTCCTTTTGACAGATTGGCGAACTGATCTCCGCGTCCAGATCGGTCAACGCTCGTTCCTGCGCTAAACTCCGGCGAGGCCGCAATGAGCAACCGACAGCCAATCCATATCCCAAGCGTCACGCCAAGGTGCCTGAGCGCGCGGGGCATTGGCCTCATTCGGAGATATTTGGCGAGGGGTATTTATGGGCGGTCTTGGCCCATTTCACTTTTCCGGTGTACCGTTCTTCCAGGTACACGGATAACGCAAACCAAGCAGACAGTATCGCCACCACACTTGAAACCGCTATGCGAGGCACGCTCCAACGCCCTTCGCTCCTGCCATAAAGACGCGCCACAAAAAGGAAGCGAAAGCAAAGCCGCCAGATCAGTATCAGTCCATTGATCTCCACCATAGTTAGGATCGATTTATCAAAAGGATCTGGGCGCCATTGTTGGACCGCGTGGTCTATGAAAAGGATGCCGCCCAACAGCGCGGCAATGTAGCCACTCATCGAAACAACGGCGGAAACGAGACTGGCCCGATCTCTCATGCGCATCCATTTTTCGATCCAGCCCCGGCCCCACCCTATCCGGTCCCAAGCCGCAAGCGATATACCAGCGACCCACCTCGTTTTTTGTCTGACCGAATCCTTTAGACTTGCCGGAAAATGTGCCGTTGTCGCGACTATGCCATAATCTCCCGGGGCCGCGATGCGAAGAAAGGCAGAATTGAAACCAAGGTCGACGATCCGCAAACCGACTTCATAATCCTCGGTAACGCTATCTTCTGCAAAGGGCCTGCCTTTGCCCAATTCGGCCAAGGCTTCAACCGCATCGCGCCTGATCATGCAACCAACCCCTGCACTGGGCAGCGCAGCACCCAGCACTTGCCGCACAATCATCCGCTTTGCGTGTGCCTCAGCAAATTCATCGCAATAATGGCCGCTTATCCAACGACTGTTCTCGTCTTGAAGCGGAACGACAGGAAGCTGGATCATACCATAGCGATCAACGAATGCGTCAAACACGTCGATCTCGTGGCGGTGGATCACATCTTCGGCGTCATGCAACACGAATCCGGCAAACTTGCGCCCAAACCGGCATTCATGTTCCTTGATGGTCAAATACAACTCGTTGAGACATTCCGCTTTTGTTGACGGATCGCTGTGCTTGAGGACGACGACGGAGAGTTTTTCTCCCTCGTATCTCCTAGCAATCTCTATTGTTCGTGGATCATCGGGATAGCAGCCGACGAAAATATGGACGCGTTGCTCTAAATAAGACCGGAACGCGCCATCGAGCATTTGTCCGATTACCGCGGACTCATCTCGCGCCGGAATGAAAACGGCAAACCACTCAGGATTGGTCTTTTGAGGTAGGCGATCTACGGAACGATGTGGGTTGCGGCGATCGCCATGAATGCGCTGCAGGACACACGTCCCGAGCCAGATCAGGTCAATGGCGATTTCGTCAACGCCAATGATCAAATAACCAATCGCGGAGAAAAGTGCGAGTTCGTAGAAGACATGTCCCAGCAACCAAACTGAATCCGGCACGAACGGCATTTTGATTTTCTCGACTTCCGGATTCTTCATTTTTGACCAGCAAACCCATGCGGTTTAGACGGACCCATCAAAATCGTCGGCATCCAAAAATTCGAATGATGTGTTCATCCTAGTGAACACATGGCGATCGATAGGGAGCCGACGATGCTGAATTGGGACGACCTGAATTTCTTTCGAAGTATCGCGTACGAAAAGAGCTTTCGAAGAGCGGCGGCAAAGCGCAAGCTCTCGGTCAATACAATCCGCGCGCGCATTGGCAGGCTGGAGGAATCACTTGGCATGTCCTTGTTTGGGCGAGGACGCGACGGGCTGACTCTGAGTGCTGATGGCATGACGACGCTGAATATAGTCAATGAAATGGAAGCGATGAGCCTGCGCTTGGTCCCGGCGCATCCCGACAACATAAGCTCCCCAGATGGTGAACTGAAGATTTGCTGTTCAGAAGGAATTGGAGAAACCTGGCTCGCACCAAGACTGTTGGAGCTGCAGCGACGCGTTCCGGTCAACGTGTCATTCCGGTGTGACTATGACCAAAGCCGCATTCATTCGCCTGAGCATGACCTTTGCATCGGCTTCACGCGGCCTACAAACCCTGACACGATCATCTGCAAGGTCGCGACCATCCACTTTATTCTTTTCGCCTCACCAGATTATCTGAACAAGCGCGCGCCTCCGCAAACGATCGAGGATCTGGGCGGCCATTGCTTCATTGTGCACGATTCATATGGACTTGATTCCAACGCCTTGCACAGCCTTGTCGGAGACGATGCCGCAAGGCACGTTGCCGTTGCGCGCATGAACACCAGTCATGCCGTCCACCAGGCCGTAGCGGCCGGAGTTGGTATTGGAGCACTGCCCAGTTACATGTGCGAGGATACCGAATGCGTCCAGGCGATTGGCCTTGAGCTGGACCTCAAGTCAGACCTTTGGCTGTCATTCAATCGCTCGACCGGAATAAGCCAGCCGATCCGTGACTCGATCGACTGGCTGAAAGCCTGTTTTCGAATCACCGAATATCCATGGTTTGGCGAGGCGTTCATCCGCCCCGAATCTCTAGGGCCAAAAAAACAAGGACAATCGAACGTGTCGCACCTTGAGGCCACAAAGGGAATGGTGACGCCGGCCGCAGGGGACAAGATTTCTGCATAACAATTTAACAATGACAGATCCTTGAAGGAACGATATCGCCATAGCTGAGACTCGCGGGCGGGGCTGTTTTAGGATGCCGACTGCCGATGAGAAGAACGCTATCGCGAACGTTCCAGGTGCAACAATGGAATGGGTCGTTGAGACTCAAAACTGGATTCTGCCTTCAGTAGCGAGCGGACTTCAGGAGTCTCTATCGGAACAATGCCACCACGGCGAAAATTTCCCGCAAGACACCGGCAGCTGGCGGTGCTGTCAGTCCGGTGTTGTCAGGCAAACTCTAACTTGTCTCCACTTGCGGCCATTCGTCGCATAGAGGGGGGCCATGACACCAATTTCATTCAGAGGCCGGGCACAATGTCCGGCGCGAGAACTTTGAGGGCTTTCTGTATGCGGTCCGCGCGTTCCTGACCGAAAGCCAGAAGACAAAAAACATTGGGGAGGCAATTCGTGACGACTAGAGAAGACTTGGCCGGATCGGCCGTAACGGGACCAGATCTCAAGCCGTCCATACCGGTGAAGCTGGCCTATAGCCTTGGCCAGGCGGCCCAGAACGGCGGCTTCGATGCCGCTGTCGCCTTCATCTTTTTCTATTATTCCGCCGTCCTTGGCCTGTCCGGCACGCTCGTCGGCGCGGCTTTGGCGGTTAGCCTAGCGTTTGACGCCGCAGTCGATCCTGTGGTCGGATCATGGTCGGACAATATCAAGTCCAGACTGGGGCGCCGGCTCCCGCTGATGATCCTGGCAATCCCTTTCATCACAGTGTCGGTCGGGCTGCTGTTTTCACCGCCGCATGGCCTTGGCCAGGCCGGCCTATTCGGCTGGCTCGCGGCGATGTCCGTCGCCGTGCGCAGCTTCATTTCTCTTTTCAATGTGCCCTACATCGCACTCGGGGCCGAAATGGCCTCCGACTACACTGAACGAACCCGCGTCGTCGTCTATCGCGCCTTTGCCGGA
>JANLST010000231.1:0-3669 GCA_031362505.1 Sphingomonadales bacterium | reverse complement strand
CCCAGAAGTGGTGCGCTGCTACATCCGCCGATGGGGTCGGTGCAGCTGGTCTGGCCGGGGTTCGGAAACTGGGAAGTGGCGCGGTCGCGTGTACGAACAGCATTCTGTTTGACATAGCTGGCGCCGAAAACGATGCTCGTGCCCGAACTTTGAATGCCGTAGCTGGCGTTGTAATCCTGAGTTTCGCCATCGCCCTTGCGGAATGAACCGTATTGGGCCGAGGCTTGCAATCCCTTCTGGCTGGTCTTGGTAATGATATTCACCACGCCAGCAAGTGCATCTGAACCGTAAAGAGGCGACTGACCCGATTGCAGAACTTCGATGCGTTCGATCATATTGGCGGGAATCGTGTTGAGATCGACAGTCGACGGAATGCCGCTTGCACTCGCGCCGTTAACGAAACGCAGACCATCGACCAGCACCAATGTGCGCTTGGCACCGAGGTAACGCAGGTCGATTTCTGCAGATCCGGCACCGACGCCGCCGCCATCGGGCGGGTTGCCGATATTGCCGCTATTGTTGACCTTGGTGTTCAGGCCGCCTGCCGCGCTGGGAAGCCGCTGCAAAACGTCGGCGATTGCCGACAGTCCCGTTTGCGCCAGCGCCGCCTGATCGACGAACACCACTGGCGAATCGAGGTTCAAGGGATCCTGACGGATGCGTGAGCCCGTGACGATGATTTCCTGCGCCGCCTCTGTCTCCTCGGCTGGCGCGGTCTGCGCCTGGGCGGGGTTGACGGTCGCCAAAAGGCAGATGGCCAAAGCCAATGATGCGGGCTTAACCCGAAGATTATTGAGATTTTTCACAATGCCTCCACTTGAAAATGCCACCAGCTTTACTTTGGGCTCGTGGTCCAATGGTTGAAGGATGACAGCGGTGCGATGGATTGGAAACCGTTGTTAGAGGCTGGACATCGAATTTCTGACACTCGTTGCCCGAATGCCACACTCCTGTTTGGACGGGTCAGGAGCCTGACGGTGCCGGATAGGCGAGGTAAGCCAGCCTTCGCACCTCAAGCCTGCCGCGCACGACCGTGTCGAGGATCACGCCACACATGGCGTTCAGCGCCGAGAGGATCATCAGGCCGGTTGCAAGAATCGCCGTTGGAAAGCGCGGCACAAGTCCGGTATTCATATAGGTGACAAACAGTGGAATGCTCATGACAAGCGCCATCAAGGCAAAGACTGCTGCGATAAATCCAAAGAATTGCAAAGGCCGTTCATAGCGGAACAGTGTCAGAATCGTGTTGAGGATCCGAAACCCGTCGCGCCAGGTATTGAGCTTCGATTCCGAACCTTCGGGTCGCGCGGCATAGGCGGTCACCTGTTCGGAGACCGGCATCCGCAGTTCCAGGGCATGAACGCTGATCTCGGTTTCAATTTCGAAACCGGATGAAAGCACCGGAAAGCTCTTGACGAAACGCCGGGAGAAAATCCGATAGCCTGAAAGTATGTCCGTAAACGTTCGCCCGAAAATCCGCGCGAGCATCCCTGTCAGAAGCGCATTGCCCAGCCTGTGGCCCCGCCTGTAGGCGGCCTCGACCTCGGATTTGCGTGCACCCACCACCATGTCCAGATTTTCATCGATGAGCTGGTTTACGAGCATCGGGGCCGCGGCGGCCTCGTAGGTCGCGTCGCCATCGGCCATGACGTAAATATCGGCCTCAACATCAGCGAACATGCGACGAACCACATTGCCTTTGCCCTGCATCCGTTCGACCCGGACAATAGCGCCTGCAGCAGTCGCAATTTCGCACGTCGCGTCGCTGCTGTTGTTGTCATAGACATAGATGATCGCATCCGGCAGCGCAGTCCGGAAATCCGCCACCGTCTGCGCGATCGCTGCTGCTTCATTATAGCAGGGCAACAGGACGGCAATGCGAGGGCAAGTCTCGGTCATCCCCGTGTTCCTAACCACAAACAGGGTAAATTTCGATTAATTTATATCCGGATCAACGGCAGGCCCGCTCACGGACCGGCCCAACCAGCCTATTTTGCCTTTTTCGCAGGTGCCTTCTTGGCAGCGGGTTTGGCCGCAGCAGCTTCGGCCTTGGGAGCCGCCGCCTTTTTGGCAGCCGGCTTGGGAGCTTTTGCGGCCTTGACAGGTGCAGCTTCAGCCTTGGCCGGGGTGGCCTCCTTCTTGACCGCAGCTTTTTTGGGGGCCGCAGCCTTTTTGGCCTTGGGTGCATGATCGTGATGGTCATGCCCACAGCCCGGGCCATGAACATGGCCTTCATCCTCGTCCGCCTCGATCGAGGCCTCGAGTTCCTCGCGGGTTACGGCGCGATCGGTGATCTCAGCCTTGGCGAAGAGGAAATCGACGACCTTGTCTTCATAGAGCGGCGCGCGAAGCTGGGCAGAGGCCATCGCATCCTGTTGGACATATTCAACGAAGCGCTGGCGATCCTTGGGATCATATTGCTGCGCAGCCTGCTGGATCAGGCGGCTCATCTCGGCGCTTGATATCTCGATGTTATTTTCGCGACCGATTTCGGACAATAACAGACCAAGGCGGACGCGACGGACAGCGATATGGCGATAGTCGTCCTTTTCGGCTTCCATTTCCTTGAGCGCGGCTTCGGGATCGGCCTCATGGGTTGCTTCGTGCTCGAGCTGTTTCCAGATCTGGTCAAATTCGGCTTCCACCATCGAAGGCGGCACATCAAAATCATGCGCAGACGCCAGCTGGTCGAGCAGACGGCGCTTCATGTGTGTGCGGGTCAGCCCATTGAGTTCCTGTTCGATATTGCCCTTGAAAAGACCGCGCAGCTGCTCGAGCCCTTCGAGGCCGAGTGATTTGGCAAATGCATCGTCAGCAGTTGCCGTTTTCGCGACCCGAACGTCATTGATGACCAGATCGAATGTCGCTTTCTTGCCCTTGAGGTAGTCAACCGAATAGTCCTTGGGGAAAGTGACCTTGATGGTCTTTTCCTCATTGGCCTTGACGCCGATCATACCTTCTTCGAAGCCCGGAATCATCCGGCCCGAACCGAGTTCGATCCCGGCGCCTTCACCCTTGCCACCGTCAAATTCGACGCCATCGATCTTGCCGAGGAAATCGATCACGACGAGATCGCCAAGCACAGCCTTGTGGCCCTTGGGCGCATCCTCAAAGGTTTTCTGCTGGTTGGCGAGTTCGGCAACGGCGGCATCAATTGCCGCTTCATCGGCTTCGACCGTCAGCCGTTCAAGCTTGAGCCCGTCAATCTTGGGGGCGGGAACATCGGGGAGCACTTCAAGCTCAACCTTCAGTTCGGCATCCTTGCCGTGGGCATAGCCGTCGACCAATTCGACCGAAGGCGACATCGCAGGGCGCAGCTTCTGCTTGGCGACAAGCGACTGGACGCCTTCCTGGATCGAGTTGTTGAGCGCGTCCGCGCGCAGCGATTCGCCATGCATCTTGCGGACAAGATTGGCAGGGACCTTGCCGGGCCGAAATCCGGGCATGCGCATTTGGGGCGCGACCTTCTGGATTTCCCCTTCGACGCGGGCTTCGATATCCTTGGCCTTGATGGTCAGCGTATAGCTACGCTTCAGGCCTTCGTTCAACGTCTCGACAATCTGCATGGTCAGCCAATCATTCCTTGAAAATCTAAAGTGAAACGGCCCGCAATGGTGCGGCGGTTCCACTGGTGCGGGCGAAGGGACTCGAACCCCCACACCTTGCGAT
>JANLST010000220.1:0-9323 GCA_031362505.1 Sphingomonadales bacterium | reverse complement strand
GGTATAGTCGCTCCGAGGGGAGCGGTTTCATGCATTCCTGCATCGCTCAGGGTTGTTCGGATCCACGCATCGATGGAAAGTGTATCGACCTTTGCAACAGCGAAGCCAGCCGGAACGCTGTCGATGCTGACATTTTCAATGCCGAAATCGTCGATTACCGGCATCCCATTGGGGCGCTGCTTGATGAACACCCTGCGGTTCTGGATAGAAATGACCAAGCTCCTGTCGTTGGTTGAGTAGGGCTGCAGTCTTTATGGGCATCTGGCTCGCTCACAAGTAGCATTTTGACTAGCTGTGATGCGCTGGACGCGCCATTCGCTGGATGTCCGAAAATGGCGCGGGATTCTTGCAAGATGGCTGCGGGCGCGATCGTTAGACCAGCAAGTTACGCCAATCGCTCCTTGCGAGCAGGCTCAAACCCAAACCCGGTCGCACCAACGCTGATCGCCGGTTGGAGGGCTCGGGTGCCGTCAGGCGTCGGGCCAAATTTGTTCAATGTCGGATAATCGCACACGCAGCGACCAACAGCTGTTCTGCTCTCCGTAAATGATCGGATTGCTGCACGAATGGATGCTGCCTTCCGACATCTTGTCGGTTGCCAGGGAGTTGATTTGATGGGTGCGCCAAAACAAAGGATTGATTGGTGTCCATTCGTCGCTCGAAAGTCCGGGTTCCATTGGTGGCGGCAATTCCCGCCTTCCCCAGATCTCGATGTGCCCATCCAATGCCGCTTGCCTGATGGCTTCCAACGTGTCCGGATAGCCACCCTTTTTGTCTGCATCGCCCAGCGCCTTGGCAATGCGTTTTGCCGCCTTCCACATTGGCAATTGGGGAGGCAGCTGTGGAGCCGATTCAAATGGACCGGGCGTATCGCCGACGGTCGGCATGATCTGGCGAATAGCGTCAAGCGCATCAGGGCTTTTGCCGCATATGTCGCTTCGTTCCACACTCTGGAGGGGCGCGCCAATGTCATTGGAGGACATTATTTCCTGTTGGCCTGCGATGGGCAGATTGACCGGCTTGTTCGGCCAAAATGACCATTTCAGCCAAAACAGAAGCGCAACTAATGCCAGCCAAGGCAAATAGATCGGGTAGGCGGCAATCATTACTGCAAGGCTCCAACAATCTTCCCCATGCGGATCGGGAAGCAGTTCAACGGTATCATCCCGTTGTGTCAGAGAAGTGCTAAGACATTCTTGATGATGCCAATAAACTCAATCAAAGAATGCTGAAATCCAGATGATGTTTCCAGCAATCTGGTGCCTAGTTGACCTGCCGCTCGCGTCCTTCCCAATATGGCGCACGGAGGTCCTTCCTGAGGATCTTGCCGCTCGCATTGCGAGGCAGGGCGGCGATAATGTCGATGGATTTGGGGACCTTGAAGCCCGCGATTCGTTCGCGCGCCCAATTGATGACACTGGCCTCATCGATGGTTGTGCCCGGCTTGGGTACGCAGATCGCCATGACGGCTTCGCCCCATTTGTCGTCGGGAATGCCGATCACCGCAACTTCGGCAATGGCGGGATGCCCATAAATCGCGCTTTCAACTTCCGCCGGATAGACATTCTCGCCGCCGGTGATGATCATGTCCTTCACCCGATCATGGATGAAGAGATAGCCGTCCGCGTCCATGTAACCGGCATCCCCCGTGCGGATCCAGCCGTCGGCACTCATTGTTTTGGCCGTCGCTTCGGGCAGGTTCCAGTAGGTCATCATGTTGTTCGATGATCGCGTGACAATCTCTCCCACCGCGCCAGTCTGAACCTCGTTTCCTGCTTCATCGATGATCTTCAGTTCGACGCCGGGCAGGGCTTTGCCGGCGGCGCGCATTCTCGGGTTGCCATTGGGATCATGATCCTCGGGAGGCAGCATGACGACCGTGCCTGTTGTTTCGGTCATGCCATAGGCCTGGAGAAACTGGGCGCCAAACACGTGCATGCATTCGCGGAGCAGTTCGAGCGGGATCGGAGCGGCGCCGTAAATCACATATTTGAGGCGGCTGAAATCGGTCGCCTTTGCATTGGGGTGGTTGATCACCATCTGCAGTGCGGCAGGAACCATGAAGAAGCGCGTGACGCCTCCGGTCTCCACGGCTTCAAGGATTCCGCCCGGTTCGAATTCGGCCATGATATGGCTGGTGACCCCCGCCGCCAGCGCCATGACGCCAAGTCCCGTGCCGCCGATATGGGCGCAAGGCATGCACGCCAGGACAACCTCGTCGTCATCCCATTGCGACCAGGGCAGCCCTGCATCGAGTTGGGGAATGCGCAAGCCGAACAGGTTGCGGTTGGACAGCACGGCTCCTTTCGGGTTGCCGGTCGTGCCCGAAGTGTAAAGCTGAAGGACGGCTTCGTCCGTACCTGCGGCGTCGAAGCTGGTCCGGGTGGTCGAGAGGATCCAGCGTTGCGCTTCGTCAGCACCGAAAATCCTTTCGATGTGGGTCAGACTAGCCTTCAATGCCTTGGTTGCATCGTCGAAACCGGGTCCGGTGAACAGCATCCGGGCCTGCGTATCGTTGACGATATAGGCAATCTCGGCTGGGGCGAGGCGCCAGCCAACCGGGACCATCACCACCCCGATGCGGGCAGCTCCATAGAAAAGCTGGTAATAGAGATCGCTGTTCTTCCCCAGCCATGCGATCCTGTCTCCCTTTTTAAGGCCAGCGGCGAGCATTGACGAAGCGGCTTGCGCCGTGCGCTGCTCCAGTTCGAAAAAGGTGAGCGTGCGATCATCCTGTCGCAGCGCGACTCTCTCCGGGCATTCCTGGGCCCAATGGGTGATGAAATGATCGAAACTCAGCAAGGGTGATTGTTCAGTCGGGACGTGTGGCATCGTTCTCTCATCGATTCATGTTCTTTTGTGAAAGCTAGGGGATACGTCCAGATGTGCAAGGGGAACACGGCAATGGATGAATCTTGGCATAACCATTGGGAATTAACGCTGTGCGTAAAGCATTGATCAACCAAATTTCGATACTCCATGCAAATTATTGTTGCGGGGCGAGGTCGTCAGAATGGCATCGAAGGCATTATCAGGGCAAAGATGGGATCATGACGGGCGTCGGGCCGCGCGGCTTGATGTAAAAATGAAGGCCGCGCTGCGCGCCTCGGGCACCGCCAAATTCGAAATTGATGTCATTGATGTCTCGGTTGTCGGGTTCCGATTCGATGCCGTTTGCAAACTCAATGTTGGCGATCGTGTCTGGCTTACCATTCCTGGGATGGGTGGCCTTGAATCGATCGTCGTCTGGCGCGAAAACTTTCACTATGGCAGTGAGTTTGTTTCGCCCTTGCACATGGCCGTTTTTGATCATGTGCTGAAGCAATTTGGCAAGCCCAAGAAAGCGGACTAGGCCGCCTTCCTGATTGCCACCGTTCCGGCCGAATAGCCGGCTCCAAACGAGCAGATCAGTCCCGTGTCGCCTGTCTTCAGGTCTTCGCTGTTGAGGTGAAAGGCGATGATCGAACCCGCCGAAGATGTATTGGCGTAGGTATCAAGGACGGTCGGGCTTTCGTCCGCATTCGCTTCATGGCCAAGCACCCTTGATGCGATGAGCCGATTCATTCCGGCATTGGCCTGATGCAACCACATCCGACGAAGCGCCGCCGGTGCGATTTCAAGTTGCTCAAGCTGCGCCATGATCAGTTCGGCTACCATCGGAACGACTTCCTTGAAGACCTTGCGACCTTCCTGGACAAAAAGCTTGTCGCGATCGTCCCTGCTTTCGGGATGTGTCCGATTGAGGAAACCGAAATTGTTGCGGATGTTGTTGGAATATTGGGTCTTGAGCCGCGAGCCCAATATGTCCCAGTGCCCGGAAGGTGCCATGCTCTTCTCTTCGACAAGGATTGCAGTTGCGACATCGCCAAAGATGAAATGGCTGTCTCGGTCACGCCAGTTCAGATGGCCTGAACAGATTTCCGGATTGATAACAAGCACCGAGCGGGCATTGCCCGAGCGAATGAAATCGGCGGCGGTCTGGATTCCGAATGTGGCAGAGGAGCAGGCAACATTCATGTCGAAGGCAAATCCTTCAATGCCCAATGCTGCCTGTATTTCAACCGCTATTGCCGGGTATGCACGTTGCAGGTTCGAACACGCGCACAGCACCGCATCAACATCTCTTGCATCGCGGCCTGCGCGCGCCAGGGCATTACGCGCTGCTGCCACGCCGATTTCTGCAAGCACCGACAGTTCATCATTCGTGCGTTCGGGAAGGCGCGGGCACATGATGTCCGGATCGAGGATCGGCGCTTTGGAAAGCACGAACCGGGATTTGATGCCGCTCGCCTTTTCGATGAACTCGACCGAGCTGGGCAGGAGCGGCTCAATGGTCCCGGCGTCAATGCCAAACTGGTTCTCTCGATTGAAATTCTCTACAAAACGGTTGAACGTTTCAACCAGTTCCTCGTTGGAAATGCTATCTTCAGGTGTGAACAGGCCAGTCGCAGAAATCACCGGTTCGAACATTTTTGAAATGACCTGTGGCGTTAGGGTGTCGTTGCACCATTCCTAATCCTGGCAAACGACAAGTTCAACTCGGCCCCTCATGCAACAATTGCTTTTGCGCGTTTCGAATGCGAAACGTCATCCCATGCAACAGATACGCACCTATACAACATCGGCAACGCGCGCAGGGGTCGGCTTTGGCAGCGCGATGGCGATCACCATTTCCTGGAGCCTGCACAAATCGATCCTGTGGGCGATCATTCACGGTGTCCTGTCATGGTTTTACGTCATTTATTACCTGCTGACGCGGTAATGGAGGATAAGCCGTTCGCGTTGCCGGAAAGCGCGCTTGAGGAACGGTTCCTGGCAGCGACCGGACCCGGTGGCCAGAATGTCAACAAGGTTGCAACCGCAGTGCAGATCAGGTTGGACGTCTTCGCGCTGCGTCTGTTGCCCCCGGTTTATGCCCGGCTCAAGACGCTCGCGGGAAGTCGGTGGACCAACGAAGGCGAAATCGTCCTGACTGCACGCAGCTTCCGCACGCAGGACGCCAATCGCGCCGATGCGCGCCAGCGGTTGACCGAACTCGTTCTGAAAGCCCATCAGGCGCCGGTTCGCCGGATCAAGACCAAGCCCTCGCGCACGGCAAAGGAAAAACGCCTGTCGGGCAAGGCAATCCGGGGCGACGTAAAAAAGGGTCGTGGAAAGGTGAGTTTTGACTGATGTATGAATTCTCGATCAGCAGCGACTCAAAGGCAGAGCTTTATCGCGACCTTCATGTGGCATTGGATGCACTGACCGCTGACGAGCCCGATCCGATCGCAAACATGGCCAACGCTGCGGCCTTGATCTGGGAATATCTCCCCGCCTTGAATTGGGCGGGATTCTACCGGCTGGTTGAAGGAGAGCTGGTCCTGGGGCCGTTTCAGGGCAAAGTCGCCTGTATCAGGATTGCTTTGGGACGCGGCGTCTGCGGGACGGCTGCCAGCACGATGCAGACCCAGATCGTTCCCGATGTCCATGCGTTTCCCGGCCATATCCCTTGCGATTCGGCTTCCGCGTCCGAGCTGGTTGTGCCGATTGTCCGGGACGGGCGACTGATCGCAGTGCTTGATCTCGACAGCCCTCAGCATGCCCGCTTTGATGCCGATGATGCTGCGGGCTGCGAATCACTGGGGCAGTTGCTGGCGTACAGAATTTGACCCGCAACGGGACAGGGTTAACCACACACATGCATTTGCTGATGGTTACAAAGCTGTTAATAACGAATCGGATGAGGTCGGGCTTGCACCTCTGGCTGCGGCGTTGACGGGGAGTGATTGGCCATGAAGAACATCGGATTTGGCAGCGTCGCGTTGGTCATGTCGATCGTTCCTGCGATGGCTGGCGCGCAAGGGGCACCGCAAATTGTAGCGTCGCAAGTGGTTCGTCAGGTTGTTGCGCCATCCTCGAACACGATTGAAGATGCAGCCAAGGCAGCTGCCGCTGCCGCTGCCGCTGCCGCCGCGGATCGCAAGCCAGCTGAAGCAGGACATGTTCATACCGCGCCGACGGTTGTGCAGTCCCAAGTATTACCTCAGGTTGTTGCTCCATCATCGAAAACCGTCACAACTACCGTCACGACGATGCCTGCGACCGCTGATCATATTCATGTCGTTCAGATGCAAGGCGGCGGTCAGCCGCTGACCTACGATTATCGCAATGCAGAGAGAGGCGACGTAACCTATCAGGGCCGCTGGACAGGCACCTGGACCGGACACTATGAAGGCCAACCAACGCAGGTTTACAATGGAACCTATGATGGACGATATGATGGTTCGGTGCCGCAGGGTGCCTATCGCAACCGCCCGGATCGCGCTTATTATGGCGGGCCGGGTTATTATTACAGCTATGGCTGGGGGGCACCGATGATGACGACGGTCACGTTCCAGTCTGCTCCGATCGTCACCACGACAACGACCACAACCGAAGAAGTGATTTATGGTGCAGCATCGCGCAAGCGGATCGCGCGCCGAACCTGGAAGCCCCGCCCGAAGCAGCGCTGCGCCTGCTAGTCGGGAACATCGCACCGAACGGGGCAAAGGCCCGGTCGCTTGGGGGAGCGACCGGGCCTTCTAGTTTTCGGGGCTAACTCAACCGGTCGAGCGCTTCATTCGTGAGCGAACCGGGCACGATCATCACCGGGCAGGGCAGGCCGCCAGAATCGGCTCCCGCGAAATGGTTGACGAGCGGGCCGGGATTGCCAGTTTTGGCAGCGGCAAGCACCAACGCGCCGATTTCGGGGTTCTCGGCTAGTGCCTCGCGGATCGCGGTAACGGCGTTCCCGGATTTGACCGCAATCTTTGGCGTGATCGGGGTTTCCTGTGCCAGCGTGTCAATCGCATGCCTCACAACCCGTTCCGCATGCTCGCGCGCTTCGCTTTCGATTGTGGCCTGAACGCCGCCCCAGGCAACAAATTCAGGCCGCGGGATGATGACCAGAATCTCCAGTCCGCCTGAAGTCTTGGCAGCGCGACGCGCCGCAAAACGCAATGCGATCTCGGCTTCTTCAGTCTCATCAATGATCACCAGATAGGTGCGCATTCGGTCGTTTGCCTTCCCCCATTGGCCCAATAAGGGTGAACCTGCGTCAATTAATCGCGCTGCGCAAGGGCTTCGCTCTAGCGTGTGTGCGCGCTTGCCGTTACGTAAAGTGCTGCACTCGCTCGAACAGGTGAACCGCCCGATGCCAATCGAACTCAAAATGCCCGCTCTCTCGCCCACAATGGAGGAAGGCACACTTGCCAAATGGTTGGTGAAGGAGGGTGATACGGTCAAATCGGGGGATCTGATTGCCGAGATCGAGACAGACAAGGCAACGATGGAATTCGAAGCGGTCGATGAAGGAACGATCACCGCGATCATGATTGCCGAAGGCACCGAAGGGGTGAAAGTCGGGACGGTCATCGCGACGATTGCCGGTGAGGGTGAGGATGCGAGCGCGAAGCCTGCACCCAAGGCAGAAGCTCCCAAGATATCGGCACCAAAGGCTGAGGCCATACCCGTTGCGCCATCGCCGCCCGCCGCTCCCGTGAAGGCTGACTCCGGTGACCGGATCATCGCTTCGCCACTCGCCAAGCGGCTGGCGGCTGCGCAGGGCATTGATCTCTCCGGCATCAAAGGCTCAGGGCCGAACGGGCGGATCGTAAAGGCCGATCTGGAGGGCGCTTCCGGGTCGCCTCAGGCCATGGCTGCACCGGCTGCGGCGCCAATGGCATCCGCGCCCGCCCCGATCCCCGATTTCGGCATCCCGCACGAGGTCGCAAAACTCTCCGGCATGCGCAAGACGATTGCCCGCCGCCTGACCGAATCCAAGCAGCAAGTGCCGCATATCTATCTGACGGTGGATATCCGCCTCGATGCTCTCCTCAAGCTGCGTGGCGAACTCAATGCCAGCCTTGAAAGCCGGGGCGTGAAACTCTCGGTCAACGACATGCTGATCAAGGCGCTCGGCCTTGCGCTCGTGATGGTGCCCAAATGCAACGTCTCGTTCGCGGGCGATACGATGCTCGAATATTCGCGAGCCGACATCTCGGTTGCGGTCAGCATTCCCAATGGGCTCATCACCCCAATCATCGTCGATGCGGGAAACAAGTCGATCTCGACAGTGGCGACCGAAATGGCCGCGCTCGCCGCCAAGGCCAAGGATGGCAAACTCCAGCCGCACGAATATCAGGGCGGCACGGCCAGCCTCTCCAACATGGGGATGATGGGGATCAAGCAGTTCGAGGCGGTCATCAATCCGCCGCAGGGGATGATCATGGCCATCGGCGCAGGCGAGAAGCGGCCCTATGTGGTCGATGATGCGCTGGCGATTGCCACAGTGATGTGTGCGACGGGGTCGTTCGATCACCGCGCCATCGACGGCGCGGACGGGGCGATGCTGATGAAGGTGTTCAAGGAACTGGTGGAGAGGCCGCTGGGGTTGGTGGCATGACCGCGGCATACGACGTCATCGTCCTCGGCTCCGGCCCCGGAGGCTATGTTGCCGCGATCCGGGCGGCGCAACTCGGCCTCAAGACGGCAATCGTCGAGCGTGAAAATCTCGGCGGCATCTGTCTCAACTGGGGGTGTATCCCGACCAAGGCGCTGCTGCGTTCGGCGGAGATTTATCACTATATGCAGCACGCCAAGGACTACGGGCTGGTCGCGGAAAAGATCAGCGCGGATATTGAAGCGGTGGTGAAGCGTTCGCGCGGGGTGGCAAAGCAGCTCAATCAGGGCATTGGCCACCTGATGAAGAAGAACAAGATCACCGTCCATATGGGCGATGGCACGATCACCGCTCCCGGCAAACTGACGGTCACCAAGGATGGCAAGGCCGAGGAACTCTCTGCGAAAAACATCATCATCGCCACTGGTGCCCGCGCGCGCGACCTGCCGTTCGTCAAGACTGACGGTGTCCGCATTTGGACCTATCGCCACGCAATGGTACCGCCTGAAATGCCGACCAAGCTGCTCGTCGTCGGATCGGGCGCCATCGGGATCGAATTTGCAAGTTTCTACAACGACATGGGCGCTGAAGTGACGGTGGTTGAAATGCTTGATCGCGTCGTGCCGGTCGAGGATGCCGAAGTGTCTGACTTCCTCGAAAAGGCGCTCACCAAGCAGGACATGACGATCATGACGAGCGCGGGTGTCGAAAAGCTGGACGTGACCGCCAAGGGCGTATCGGCAAGCATCAAGGGCAAGGATAGCAAGCTCTCGACGTCCGAATTCAGCCACGTGATCGTGGCGGTGGGCATCGTGCCCAACACCGAAAATATCGGCCTTGAAAAATTGGGTGTGAAGACGACCAAGGGCCATATCGATACCGATCCGATGTGCCAGACCAA
>JANLST010000261.1:0-12989 GCA_031362505.1 Sphingomonadales bacterium | reverse complement strand
CCCGGCGCGCACCTTCATCTTTACGGAAAGCATGAGGCACGGCCGGGCCGCAAAATGGGGCACGTCACCCGAATCAGTTAGGCCTGGCGCGTCCCGGACAGCGGCATCGAGCCAAACATTCCCGCTTTCACGCTACCACTGATAGTATCGCCATCAACTGTCGCCGTGCCTTCAAGAGTCATTGGCATCGGCACAGTCATGTTCATCTTCCAGGTAAGCGTGTTGCCTTCGACCTTACCATCATAAACATCGAGCGAGCCTTGCGCACCGGCATTGGTTCCGGTCCAGCTATCGCCACTGACATTGACAGTCAGAACCGATTTCTGGTCTCCCATGGGGGTCTTGGTCACGCATTCAAAAGAACCTGCAACGGACATCATAATCTCCTTCTTTGCCGCACCGTCTCAATTCGTTGCGGGCATATTCATCTCTTCAACCGGCAAGCCGAGGCCGTCAAGCTGTGAACGCACCTTCTTCGCATCTCCGACAACGACCCATATGAAGGATTTTGGATCGATGACCTTACGGAATTCTTGATCAAGGCCACCGGCAGTCATCGACAGATATTTTTTCGGCAGGGTTTCATAATAATTGTCGGGGCGACCAAGCGTTACGATTCGCTGGATGCTGCCGAGCACGGCCCCGGATGTTTCAAAGCTACCGGGCAGTTCCCGAATATCGCCATTGACGGTCCGCTCAAGCTCTGCAGCGGTAATACCGCTCTTTTCCGAAAAGTCCGCCAGTTGCGATTGCAATGCGCGGATCGCGGCACCCGTGCGATCGGCCTGAACCGGCGCGTTGATCTTGAACGAGACCAGATTCTCCTCTGACCCCACGCGGCTGGAGACACCATATGACCATCCCTTGGTCTCCCGGAGGTCGGTATTGATCCGCGAGAGGAATGACCCTCCAAAAACATCGTTCGCGGCCCTGAGGTTCACAAGATCATCCCGGCCTGTCTGGTTCAGCACCAGCCCTGCGGAAATGGTCGATTGTGGGGCATTGGGGCGATCGATCAGGATGATGCGCGGGCGTGGCACCGGGATTTTTGCACTGAAATTCTTGACCGGCGCGACCTCGGGCGGGGCCTTCCAATCCCCAAAACTCTTCTCCAGAAGCGGCATCAACACGTTCAGTGTCGTATCGCCGACGACATAGATTTTCGCCATGTCCGGGCGCAGCCAGCGGTCATGGAAGGCGGAAAGCGCCGCAGGGCTCAGAGTCTTCACGACAGCCGCATCGCCCGTTCCGCTGCCCGGAACGGCATAGGGGTGATCCTTGCCCCAAAGCAGCGAGGGAAGCGCTCGTGAAGCGATGGCGCCGGGGTCCTTCAATTCGGACGCAATATTTGCGAGTTGCTGCGTGCGAACCCGCTCCACTTCACCAGGCGCGAAGGCAGGATTTCGGACAAGGTCAGCCAGCAAATCCAGCGAAAGGCCCAGATTGGCAGACAGGGCAGAAATCCCGATATTGGTCCGGTCCAGGCTGGCCCCTGATGAGATGCCGGCGCCCAGCCGCTCACCTTCTTCGGCAAGCTGACGCGAATTTCGGGTCTTGGTTCCCTCGCGCATGACCCGAAGCATCAATGACTGGATACCCAGGGCATCTTTTGGATCGGCAGCGTAACCGGCGTCAAAAGAAACGCTGATCTGGACGGTTGGCACAGCAGCCCGACGTGCAAAATAAACGTCGATGCCATTGGCGAGCTTGGCGCGCTCGATTGGGGGAAACGTCAGTCCGGCAAAAGATCCAACAGGTGGAAGCTTGGATGGATCAAGCGCGGCCACTTCTTCCGCCGCTGCCGGAGGTTCAACCTTGGTGGCTTCTTCATAGGCCGCGCGCTCTCCAGGCTCGACGGTAAGGGCATAAACGGGACGCGACAGCCACTTCCGCATGGCCACCCGCACACTCGCAGGCGTGGCGCGGGCAAATTCAGCCATTTCCTTTCGATAATAGTCGGGATCGTTCGAATAGAGCGCTCCTTCTGCAAGGGCGACCGCCTTGCCTCCGAAACCACCAACCGATTCCAGGCCGGCAATCTTTCCGGAGACCGCACGCATCGCGACACGCTGCACTTCATCGGCATTCGGGCCCTTCAACATAAGCTCGGCAACCAATTCATCCAGGCGCTTGTTGACCGCCCCAACGTCGGCGCCCGGACGGACATCCGCACTGATTTCCGCAATGCTCATCTGGGCAAAGGTCTGTATGCTTGCGGACACACCAACGGCGAGCTTTTCATCGCGCACAAGTGCATTGTCGAGCCGCGAACTGGACAGTCCTCCCAGCACCGCCATGCCAACCGTCAGCGGCACGGTGTCGGGGTTGTTCAGCCCGGGCACGACCCACCAGCGATACAGCCTGGTCGTCGCGACCTGATCCTTCATTGTTTCCGATTTGGCCATCGCAAGCGTCGGGATAGGTGCCGTGACGGGCGATTGTTTCGGCCCCGCGGGGAAGCTGCCGAAGCGCTTTTCAACAAGTGCGCGAGCGGTCGGCACGTCGACATCGCCCGCCAGGACCAGAACGGCATTGTTCGGGCCGTAATGCTGGCGGAACCAGGCTTTCACATCATCGAGGCTGGCCTTGTCGAGATCGGCCATAGAACCGATCGTCGAGTGCCCATAAGGGTGGTCGACAGGAAAAAGGCCAGCGATCTGTGCATACTCCGTCAGGCCAAAGGGTTGGGTATCGCCTTGTCGCTTCTCGTTCTGCACGACACTTCGCTGGTTATTCAGCGTTCCCTGGGTCATCCCCCCCAGGAGGCGCCCCATGCGATCCGCTTCCATGAACAAGGCACGATCCAGCGCGGCGGTTGGCACTGTCTCAAAATAGTTGGTACGATCGAACCAGGTGGTTCCATTCACGTCAGTCGCGCCAATCTGTTGAAGAGGCTCGAAAAAATCTCCGGGAATATTTTCCGAACCGTTGAACATCAGATGTTCAAATAAATGGGCAAACCCTGTCTTGCCTTTCGGTTCGTGCTTCGACCCGACATCATACCAGACCGACACTGCAACGACTGGCGCCTTGCGATCCGTGTGGACGATAACGCGCAATCCGTTCTTCAGCGTGAATTGCTGATAGGGTATGTTGACAGCTTTCACGAGCTGCGAAACCGGGGCCGGCTTGACTTGAGACAGCGCGGGAGACGCCCAAAGCGCGACAAGCGGCAACATGGCTGCAAAACCGGAATTACGATGCATACTGGAATCCTTATTGGGTTAATTCACGCGGTAGGAGCGCTTGGCATGACGGACAAGGTCGTTGCTATCAAAATGGACGGGCTTGAAGCGGTGTTCGACGAACAGCTTCATCTGATCGGTATAATGCGGCGAATCCGGCCGATTTGTGGCCGCACCATAGGGCTGGATCGATTGTGACGAGACGTGGCCAGCCTTGTCCCAGTTAATCAGCATGATGAAGCTGTCTCCATGTTTGACCCGCATCCGCCCGTCCGGCTGCGGCTCCCAGGTGGTCGCTGCACGCAATGTGTCCGTGCCGCCGTTGGCCGGGATGTTGACAGTGCCACGGATCATTCGCTGGACATCGGTAAGCGGTGGGTCGATCCGGCCGAAACCCGCCATCAACTTGTCGACGACTTCACGCAGCTTGGCACGGCCATCTGGCAGTTCGTCGCCACGATAGGCGGCCGAATTGGCCATGTGCATCATCGCTTCTCCGATCGCATCGGCCGGAGCATTGCCATCGCTGTTCCAGTCCCATGTCGCGAGGAGCGACTGAGCCCTTGCAAGATCTGGCTCGGGCTTGAGATCAAGCGCCAGGAGTTTGTCCATCCACGCACCTGCAAAACTGTTCCGGCTGTATGCCGTATCGAACTTGATCTGTAGCAGGCGATCAGGGGTGATCGGCCCTTTCTCGGCTGAGAGAAGTTCAATTGCCCGAACGATTCGGTTGGTCATGCGCCGCTCGATTCCAAGCAGGGGGGAGAAATCCCCAGGATCGAGTTCGGATCCCGGCCCCGCAGCGATAAACGGCGTGTTGTTGGCATTCACGACATAACCGCTTGCTGGATCGACAATTTTTGGCATGCGATCAAAACCGAGCGTGCCCGGCCACATATCGGCCGAGGTGTCACCCGGCACTACGCCGGTATAGTCGAAACCGGGTTTACGTGCAGGGAAAAGCGCATTGTAAACATAGGCGATCCGACCAGTCTTGTCGGCATAGACAAAATTGAACGAGGCAATGCCTCCAAGCGACATCGCCTTTGTCCAGCTTTCCCAATTCTGTGATTTGCCGAGCCTGTAAAACTGCTCGATGCTCTTAGTCTCATCAATACCGGAATAACGGATCGCGAAAGCGCCACTCTTGTTGAGAATGACCGGGCCTTGAATCGAACGATAGGTCGTTTGGGGAATTGGGACGGTGAACGGCCCGTATTTGACGGGCAACCAAACTCGCTTTTTTTCCAGCGGCAACCATTTTCCATCGTAGCGATAGTGTGTGCCTTCTCCATTCATCACCAGTTTGAAGACGTCGGTCAGATCGGGGCCATTGACCGTGCAAGTCCAACCAAGATTCCGGTTGTGGCCGAACACGATGAACGGCACTCCCGGAAACAATATGCCTGCCATATCGAGACCTTCGTCCGAATACATCGTGGCTTCATAGAAAGCGACTTGTCCTTCATAGGGTTGGTGCGCATTGGAGATCAGCCAGGTTCTTCCATCGGCCATGCGCTTGGGTGAAACGGCGAATGCGTTGGATCCGTTCATCGACGGGTCCTGGCCCAACGGCGTCATGCGTGCGGCGGTTCCACGCGGCGGCGCTTCCCCGTTTACAAGCTTGCCGATCGTATCGTCGAGCCCAAAGAAGAACGGCGCGCGCAAAACAAAGCCGGTTGCAACATCCTGCCCATTGACAGGAAAGAGGCGAGCAAGTCGCACTTCCTTGGGATGCTGCGCCGCAAAGTGATTCAGGCCCGCCGCATAGGCATCGAGCATTGCACGGACATCGGCTGGAAGATTTGGGTAGTCCCGTTCAGCCGTCGCGCGGGCATTCAGCAAATGTCCGACATAATCTATTTTTGCCCCGTCGCTGCCCGCCAGCGCGCCATAGCGACCGCGCGTCATCGCAATGACTTCTTCAAGGGTCGAAAAATCATCCTCGGCATGGGCATAGGCCAGCCCGTAGGCGGTATCGGCATCGGTCTTTCCGAAGATGTGCGGCACGCCGAACTCGTCGCGCACGATCCTGGCGTCATAGCGATGCTTGGGTGGCGGAGCATATTGCTTGGCCGCGAACGGTTCCCAGAACAGCGACACAATCAATAGCACCGCGATCAAGCCCAAAAGTCCCTTGCCGATACGCCGCATTCAACTCTCCCGAATTTTTGTCGCGGGGGAGATCAGCCGAACCGTGGGCAATTGCAAGTGGTTAGCGTCAAACTTGCGTCTTGCGGATTGACCAGACGAAGCTGTCACACCGGAAATTGAGCAGCGAACAGGCGATAAAGGGGGCCATCAGCCACTTGATATCCGCCTTCGTCGCCAGCAGTAAAAGCACCCCAACCCTCGCGCAAGCCGCACAAAAAGCCAGAAATGTTTAGCGAGAGGGCTGGCTGCTGAAAGTGGTCATGCGCTGGCCTTCCCTGAGCCAGACCAGTGCAGAATATTGCACAGCATGATCGATGTTGATCGATGCATGGGCGATCAACGGCGATCAACGGCGATAGCCTTGCGGCAATCCAGTGCAGCCCAAAAGAACCGTGCGTCAAAACCGCCCCCCTATCGCCAAGCGCGGATCCGAGAGTCCGGAAGGACGTCCGACGGACAGCGGTTTCGAGACAGGAGTTAAATGCGGCGGCCTCTTGTGTTGCAATTCAGCAACACTACATTGGCCGACAAAGGAGCCTGCCAAACTCATGAACCTCGAAAAATTTACAGAACGCGCAAAAGGTTTTCTGCAATCGGCACAAACTGTCGCCATCCGCATGAACCACCAGCGTATTTCGCCCGAGCATCTGCTCAAGGCGCTGCTTGAGGACGAGCAGGGCATGGCTGCCGGCCTCATCAAGGCCGCTGGCGGTGACGCCCCAACAGCCGTCCGCGAGACCGATGCAACTCTTGCCAAGGTTCCGGCAGTTTCCGGAAGCGGCGCTCAACAGACACCCGGGCTGGACAATGATCTTGTGCGGGTTCTCGACCAGGCAGAACAGGTTGCGCAAAAGTCGGGCGACAGTTTCGTCACCGTAGAACGGCTGTTGCTGGCTCTCGTGCTTGCACCGACAACCACAGCCGGCAAGGCATTGGCAACGGCTGGTGTCAAAGCTGAGGCCCTCAATACCGCGATCAATGACCTTCGCGGCGGACGATCGGCCGACACGGCCTCTGCCGAAGACCGCTATGACGCACTCAAGAAGTTCGCCCGCGACCTGACCCAGGCGGCGCGCGATGGCAAGCTCGACCCCGTCATCGGTCGCGATGAAGAAATCCGCCGGACGATCCAGATCCTCGCGCGACGCACCAAGAACAATCCTGTCTTGATCGGAGAGCCCGGGGTCGGCAAGACCGCGATCGCAGAAGGTCTTGCCCTGCGGATCGCCAATGGTGACGTGCCTGACGGCCTCAAGGACAGGTCGTTGATGGCGCTCGATATGGGGTCGTTGATCGCCGGCGCCAAATATCGCGGCGAGTTCGAGGAACGTCTCAAAGGTGTGCTCGACGAAGTGCGCGGTGCCGAAGGGCAGATCGTGCTGTTCATCGACGAAATGCACACGCTGATCGGCGCGGGAAAATCCGAAGGGGCGATGGATGCGTCGAACCTTTTGAAGCCTGCATTGGCGCGCGGCGAACTCCATTGCATTGGAGCGACGACGCTCGACGAATATCGCAAGCATGTCGAAAAGGATCCCGCGCTCCAACGGCGTTTTCAGCCGGTTTTCATTGGCGAACCGACTGTCGAGGATTCGATCTCGATCCTTCGCGGCCTGAAGGAAAAATATGAACTGCACCACGGCGTGCGGATTACCGACGGCGCACTCGTTGCCGCGGCCACCCTTTCCCACCGCTATATTTCCGACCGCTTCCTTCCCGACAAGGCGATCGACCTGATGGACGAGGCGGCTTCGCGCTTGCGCATGGAAGTTGAATCCAAGCCCGAGGCGATCGAGACGCTCGATCGCAAGATCATCCAGTTGAAGATCGAGTCGCTGGCACTGGGTAAGGAAACCGACACGGCCTCAAAGGACCGGCTGGCCAATTTGCAGACCGAACTGGCCAATCTCGAGGAACAGTCAGCGGCGCTGACGACGCGCTGGCAGGCGGAAAAGGACAAGATTCATTCGGAGGCAAAGCTGAAAGAGCAGCTCGACGCGGCACGGCTGCAACTCGAACAGGCGCAGCGCGGCGGCGATCTCGCCAAGGCGGGCGAATTGCAATACGGCACGATCCCGACGCTCGAAAAGCAGCTCGCAGCTGCCGAGACTGCGGCCGAAGGGGCCATGCTCCGCGAGGAAGTGACCGCCGACGACATCGCCTCGGTCGTCGCCAAATGGACCGGCATCCCGATGGAACGGATGCTGACCGGTGAACGCGAGAAGCTGCTGGCGATGGAAGAGACAATCGGCAAGCGCGTGATCGGGCAGGCCGACGCCGTGAAGGCCGTGTCGACGGCCGTCCGCCGCGCGCGCGCCGGGTTGCAAGACCCGAACCGCCCGCTGGGTAGTTTCCTGTTTCTCGGGCCAACGGGTGTCGGGAAGACCGAACTCACCAAGGCGCTGGCCGGATTCCTGTTCGATGATGATGCGGCGATGGTCCGGATCGACATGA
Organism: Sphingomonadales bacterium; assembly: GCA_031362505.1. Taxonomy (GTDB): domain Bacteria; phylum Pseudomonadota; class Alphaproteobacteria; order Sphingomonadales; family Sphingomonadaceae; genus Aquisediminimonas. Next base: position 5,196 of record JANLST010000261.1, on the reverse strand, counting down.
GCGAATTCATGGAGAAGCATTCGGTTGCCCGCCTGATCGGTGCGCCTCCGGGCTATGTCGGCTATGAGGAAGGCGGCGTGCTGACCGAAGCCGTGCGGCGTCGGCCCTATCAGGTCGTGCTGTTCGATGAGGTGGAGAAGGCGCACTCCGATGTGTTCAACGTCCTGCTGCAGGTGCTCGACGATGGCCGCCTGACCGATGGGCAGGGCCGCACCGTCGATTTCACCAACACGCTGATCATCCTGACGTCGAACCTCGGCAGCCAGTTCATCGCCTCACTCGGCGAAGGCGAGGATGTCGAGAGTGTCGAGCCGCAAGTGATGGACGTGGTGCGCGCCCATTTCCGCCCCGAATTCCTCAACCGATTGGATGAGATCATCCTCTTCCACCGCCTCGGCCAGGATCATATGGGCCCGATCGTCGATATTCAGGTTGCGCGCGTGGGCAAGTTGCTGGCCGACCGCAAAGTCACACTCGACCTGACCGATGCCGCGCGGGCGTGGCTGGGACGGGTCGGCTACGATCCGGTCTATGGCGCCCGTCCCCTGAAACGCGCGGTGCAAAAATATCTGCAAGACCCACTCGCCGACAAGATCCTGCGCGGCGACGTGCATGACGGATCGACGGTCCATGTCGATGAAGGCGATGGGGGGCTGGTGCTGAAATAGATCAAAATCCTCCCTGAAGCGCAGCTTCGGGGAGGATATTCCTTCGTGTCTTCGCGTGTGACAATATCCAAACCACGGTTCGCTCTGCTGACCGGGTTGATGAAGATGAAATCAGTTATTGGGTGGAAAGCGGACGTTAGCTGATCTATCAGACTTGGGTCGTTGTCTTGGGGGATAATGAACCATGGTGCCACATAATCGGGACGACGCGGCTAGTGTAACGTTTTGGCTGACGCGCAATGGCCTACTGATGGCCGCAGCCTTTCTCAGCAGCGCGACAGCATGGTGGATGATCGCTTGGCCGGTCGCAAGCCTCTCGAACACAGCAAGCCATCGGGGTCATTTCGCTCTCACCTTTGCGCATATGGTAGGTGGAACCGGCATGCTCGTGCTGGGCGGTCTCAATCTCTACTTGGCGGCTCGGAAGGAACGTTTCCGCCTCCATCGCCGCATTGGTCAAGGCTATCTTATATTTGGTTCATTCGGCGCTCTGGTGGCCGGATGGATCACCTTGACACCGGCGCACAAGGCCCCGGCAGACCCAATCCTGACCAACACCTCAGTTTCCCTGTTAATGTTGGCATCAGCGTGGCTGGCGCTTGCCGCATTGGGATGGCGAGCCGCGCGTAACAAGCGTTTCGCCTCGCACGGCGAGTGGATGATACGCAGTTATGTCTTGGTCTGGTCGTTTGTTTTTTGCCGTATTGCGTCGCGCTTATCGACGATCGACGACTTGGGAAATGGCCAGGCCTTTATTTGGCTTTCGTGGGTAGGCCCGCTGATCGTCTGCGAAATTCTGCTACAGTGGTCTCATGGTTCACAAAAGACCTCTCGCTAATCTCCAACAGCGCCAGGATAATGTTCCCAATGGGGTCGTGAGCAGACGTTGCGGGACGAAATGTCCTCCTACAGCAAATTATTCGGCCAGATCGCCGTGCGCCACATATGGGCGACCGGCGATCCGTCGAAGCCGAGCCCTTCCTCGGGATTGCGGAAGTTCCGGCCGATGATGTCGGTGAAGATCTCCGGATCTGGCGAAGGGCCATCGTCGAAGAAGTAGATGTCATAGCGCGTGATCGCCCGTGACGTGCCATACCAGCGATGCTGGCGGGCCAGCTCGGCGTCCTTGCGGATATAATCCGGCGGCACGTAATCCGGCCCGAAGAACCGGTTGTAGCTCTCGGGATAGGCATAGCCTTCGCTCGCATCGGCGAAGTAGCGCAGGCATTGATGATACTGCACCGCCCATGCCACTTCCTCGCTGACATAGGGCGCGATCATCTGTGCGCCCCAATAGCCGTGATCGCTGCGGATCAGGCAGCCGTTGGAAATATCGTGGAGCAGGCAGGCCGTGATGATGGTCTCATCGCGGCCATCCTCCAGCGCCTTGGTCGCACTCGTCAGCAAATGGCGGATCGTGATGCCCTGCATCCGGTGCTTGAGGAAATCGAGCAAAGTCGGCTGGGCCGGCATGGGGGGAAGTGCGGGATTGTCCCCCATCATGAAGACGTGATCGCCATCCATCCGCGCGAGCAATTCCGGTTCGGGATTATCTATTCCGGTGCCGACGATTCCGACAGGCGCGGGCATCATCATCCGGGCGCGGCCAGCCTGCGGGCCATCCGGTCGTGCTGGCTGGATGAAACCGCGTTCGAGGAATTCACTATCGAAACACATAAACTCAGGACACCAGGGCAAGGCGCGGCGATCCAGCCGCTCCCAATGTTACGGAAACCACCCCCGGCAGCGCCTCGATCCGCGCGGCAAGTTCAGCATTAAGGGCAAAGTCCCGTCCCAGCCGCAGTTTTGCCTCGCCTGACGCGATCGGCACGATGACGATCAGTTCGCCTCGACCGCCACGCGAACCCCCAACCATCGCCGAAAGAGCTTCCAGGGCAGACCCATCAGCGAGGCGCAATTCAGCCCTCAGCCGTGTATGCGCAGCCAATGCTTCGAAGAGTTGCAGCCGCTTGAGCGTGATGCGCGGCATTTCCTCGCCTGGCTTGCGATCAAGTTCGACAGTCAGCAATGCGCAGGCATTGGTCCGGCCAGCTTCCTCGAGTTCGTTCGAGACCAGGTCGTCGAAACAACTGGCAATAAATTGTCCACTCGCATCAGAAAGCGTGGCCATGGAATAGCGGCGGCCGCGAGCCGATGTGCGCCAGCGGACATCCTCGACCAGCCCTGCCATGATCGCGCTGGTCCGCGAACCGTCAACAGGAGCGGGCATCGAGCAGACAGCGCCGAAACTGCGCGCATGATGGGCATCAGCCAGATGGCGGTAGCGATCGACCGGATGCGCCGACAGGTAGAAACCGAACGCTTCCTTCTCCTGCGTCATCCGCTCGGCCAGCGACCAGTGCGCACCATTGGGAAGTTGGACCGCCGTGATACTGGTTTCCTCGCCACCGAACAGGCCACCCTGCCCACTTATGCGCGCATTTTCGGCCTGGGCGGCAACGGCAATGATCGTTTCGGCAGACTGGAATACCGCTGCACGTTGTGGTTCGATGCTATCGAACGCTCCCGCTCCGGCGAGGCTTTCAATCTGGCGACGGTTGAGCAGCCGCGCGCCGATCCTGTCTGCAAAATCATCGATCGACGCGAACGGTCCATTTGCCTGGCGTTCGGCGCACAAAGTTTCCATCGAGCCTTCGCCAACGCCCTTGAGCGCGCCCAGCGCATAGCGCACCGCCAGCCCGTCATCGGCGCGCTGGACGCTGAAATCAGCGATGCTCGTATTGATGCAAGGAGGCAGGAGTCCAACATCGAGCCGCCGCATATCGTCTGCAAAGATGCTCAGCTTATCGGTGTTGCTGATGTCGAAGCTCATTGAGGCGGCAAAGAAATCCTCACGGTAGTGCGCCTTGAGCCAGGCCGTCTGATAGGCGAGCAAGGCATAGGCGGCCGCGTGGCTCTTGTTGAAACCATAGCCCGCAAACTTGTCGATCAGGTCGAACAGTTCATTGGCTTTTACAGCGTTGATCTGGTGATGCTCGGCGCAACCTGTGACGAAGGTTTCGCGTTGGGCGTCCATTTCCGCCTTGATCTTCTTGCCCATCGCGCGGCGGAGAAGATCGGCGCCACCCAGTGTATAACCGGCAAGGATTTGCGCGGCCTGCATCACCTGTTCCTGATAAACGAAAACGCCGTAGGTTTCGGCAAGAATGGTCTCAAGCAGCGGGTGCGGATATTCGATCGCGACGCGACCATTCTTCCGGTCCCCGAACAGCCCGATATTGTCCATCGGCCCAGGGCGATAGAGCGAGACGAGCGCGATGATATCTCCGAAATTGGAGGGCCGGACGGCAGCCAGCGTGCGACGCATGCCTTCGGATTCCAACTGGAACACCCCGACCGTATCGCCGCGCTGGAGCAAGGCGTAGACACCCTCGTCGTCCCATTCGAGTGCGTCGAGATCGGGCCGGCTTCCTGTCCGGGCTTCAATGAGGTCACAGGCCTTTTGGAGCACCGAAAGCGTCTTGAGGCCAAGGAAGTCGAACTTCACCAGCCCCGCGCTCTCGCAATATTTCATGTCGAACTGGGTGACGGGCATGTCCGACCGGGGGTCGCGATAGAGCGGCACAAGTTGCGATAGCGGCCGATCACCAATCACGACGCCTGCCGCATGGGTTGAGCTATGCCGCGGCAGGCCTTCGAGTTTCAGCGCAAGATCGAACAACCGTCGAACCTGGGCGTCCGAGCTATACTCGGCAGCTAGCTCTGTAACGCCGTTGAGTGCGCGCTCCAGCGTCCAGGGATCGGTCGGGTGGTTGGGGACGAGCTTGGCCAGCCGATCGACATGGCCATAGCTCATCTGGAGCACGCGCCCCGTATCCTTGAGCACAGCGCGAGCCTTCAAGCGCCCGAAGGTGATAATCTGAGCAACCTGATCGCGGCCATATTTCTGCTGGACGTAGCGGATCACTTCCTCACGCCGGGTTTCGCAGAAATCGATGTCGAAATCGGGCATCGACACGCGGTCGGGGTTCAGAAAGCGTTCGAACAGCAATCCGAGTTTGATCGGATCGAGGTCTGTAATCGTCAGCGACCACGCCACCACCGAACCAGCGCCCGAACCGCGACCGGGGCCAACAGGGATGCCCTGTTCCTTGGCCCATTTGATAAAATCGGCAACGATCAGGAAGTAACCGGCAAAGCCCATCGAGACGATGACGTTGAGTTCAAACGCGAGGCGATCACGATAGATGGCATGCTCTGACTCGGCAATACGCGTCAGGCGTCTTTCCAGGCCCGCAGCGGCATCGACCTCCAGGTCGCCAACCACTATTGGCAGGATCGGATCGCGCTTCGGCGCCATGACCGCACAGCGCTGCGCCACGACCAGCGTATTGGCGAGGGCTTCGGGCAGATCCGCAAACAGCAGTCGCATGTCGCGCGCAGGCTTGATCCATGCATCGGGCGAACTCTTGATGCGATCGTCATTGTCGACATAACCCGAATGCGCAATGCACAGCATCGCATCGTGCGCGTCGTGGAAATCGGCCTCGGCAAAATTGGCAGGATT
>JANLST010000209.1:0-31251 GCA_031362505.1 Sphingomonadales bacterium | reverse complement strand
CGCCGCTGGCAGAACTTTCCGTAAACGTCAAGCGATGTGGGTCGCTGCAATGAGAAATTCGACGTTCCCTTCTGGCCCCATAATCGGACTTTGGCTGATTCCCTGCACATGCCAGCCGCTTGCCGTGATCCATGTTTCAATTTCATGACAAACGCGGATGTGGGTCTCTGGATCACGAACAACACCGCCCTTCCCCACTTCTGCGCGACCTGCTTCGAATTGCGGCTTGATAAGTGCCATCAAGCGGGCAACTGGCGACGCGAATTGCAAGGGTCGCTCCAGCACTTTGGCAAGCCCTATGAAACTTGCATCGCACACGATCAGATCAATCGGCTCGGGTATATGATCGGCCGTCAGGATGCGCGCGCTGGTCTGTTCGAGAACAATGACCCGGTCATCCTGTCTCAGCTTCCAGGCAAGCTGGTTTGTGCCACTGTCTACCGCATAAACCCGCTTGGCCCCCCTGGTCAGCAGGACATCGCTGAATCCGCCCGTCGAACTTCCCACGTCCATGGCTACCACGCCTGCCACACCCCAACCAAAATGGTCCAGACCATGCGCCAGCTTGACGCCTCCCCGCGAAACCCATGGGTGATCCTTGCCGCGCACTTCAAGCGGGGCATCGGCGGCAAGCCCCTGCCCTGCCTTGTCGATCTTGCGCTCCCCGGAATAGACATGCCCGGCAAGGATCAGTGCCTGCGCCCGCGCCCGGCTCTCTGCCAGTCCCCGCTCCACCAGCAGTTGGTCAGCCCGCGCTTTGGCCATCAGTCTTCGGCGATCAGGCTGGTCAGTTTTGTGTCGGGCAGCAATATGAAACCAATCAGTGCGACGCCGATTATGGCCGTCAAATACCAGTAAAAACCTGCTTCCATGCCGATACTCTTGAACCACAAGGCGGCATATTCCGCCGTTCCACCGAACAACGTATTGCCGATCGCGTAAGGCAATGCGACGCCCAATGTGCGGATATGGGCCGGAAAAAGCTCTGCCTTGATCAGCGCACCGATAGACGTATAGGCACCCAGAAGCGTCAGCGGCACAAGAATCAAGGCCAAGGCAAGCGCTGGCGATGTCACCGTTGCAAGCGTTGAAAAGACTGGCACCGTGACGATCAACCCGCCAACGCCAAACAGCAGAAGCAGCGGCTTTCGTCCGTACCGGTCGGACACAGCTCCCCACAGCGGTTGAATCACCATGAACACCACAAGCGCTGCTGTCATGATCGCCGTTGCCGTCTGCTTGTCAAACCCGCTGGTGTTGACAAGGAACTTTTGCATATAGGTTGTGTAGGCATAAAAACTCATGCTTCCGCCCGCGGTAATCATCGCAACCAGAATGAATTCGCGCGGATGATCGCGCCAAAGATTGCGCGCGCTTGATACAGGTCGATCATGCGCCTGCGCCTTGAAGGAATCGGTCTCTGCCAGGCGGCTGCGCAATACGTAAACCCCCAGCGCGAGGATCGAACCGATTACAAAGGGAATCCGCCAGCCCCAGTTCTCGAGCGCGGAGTCACTCATGACGAGTTGAAGAAGGAGCACCGTCACCAGTGCAGCCAATTGCCCCGCAATAAGCGTAACATATTGAAAACTCGACCAGAAGCCGCGCGCAGATCGCGTTGCCATTTCGGAAAGGTAGGTGGCGCTGGCCCCGTACTCGCCACCCACAGACAGTCCTTGCAGCATCCGCGCGACAACGAGAATGGCAGGTGCTGCAACCCCGATACTCGCATATCCCGGGGCAATGGCGATCAGCAACGATCCGGCACACATCAGCCCGACCGAAACGGCCAACCCCGACTTGCGACCATGCCGGTCTGCGTAGATGCCCATGATCCAGGCGCCGATTGGCCGCATGAGAAATCCCACTGCAAAAATGGCCGCCGTATTCAGCAATTGCGCCGTCGGATCACCCTTTGGGAAAAACACTGGGGCAAAATAGATGGAAAGGACGGAATAGGTATACCAGTCAAACCACTCGACAAGATTGCCGGCAGACCCTCCGACAATAGCCTTTAAACGTGCGCGATCGATGCCGGTTGACATGGCCCCTCCCTATTCTGTTCGCCTTATGGAAAGGGTGGATCGCCCCGACAAGGTGCAATCGGCGGGTTGTGCCTGCGTCCTTGGAAGTTATGGATGTGTAATGCGCATTAAAATCTTTCTTTTCAGCCTGTTTTCGCTTGCGGGATGCGCGAGCGTGCCTCCTCCAGCACCACCGTTGCCAGTGGCACAGCCTCTACCCGCCCCACCACCACCGCCGATTCAGCCAGCAGAAAATTGGCTGGATCGACCGATCACAGCGGGAAACTGGGAGTTGGGCCGGGATGCGCTTGGGCCCTTTGCAGCATTCCGGAAACCTAGCGCAAATGCCGAGTTCCTTGTCCGCTGTATCTTCGCGACGAAGGGAATAAAACTATCTCGTGCTGGCTCAATTTCAGAAAATGGCCGCGGCCTGATGACCATTCGCGCAGCCGATGCCAGCAAGACGTATAATGTCACCAATGACAGCGAAATGCCCGCTTATGCATCTGTGGAAACAGCAGCAAGCGATCCGCAACTAGATGCAATCGCCTATAGCCGAGGGCGATTTCTCGTGTCGCTGAGCGGGACAAACGATCTCGTCATCCCTGACTGGCCCGAATTTGCCCGCGTGATCGAGGATTGTCGTGGGCCTTAGACGGTGCGCATCTCGTTTCACCACAACCCTCCCAATGTGACGTGAAAATAAATTAAATCAAGGCTTGATCGCACGCGCCATTTGACTCATCATCCGCCCTGTGATGGCAACATCACAGGCTCTTCAACTAGCGCGAAAGGAGGTGATCCGATGTCTCATGGTTCAGCACAGAGGTCGGATATGTTCGTTCGGGGGATGCGCGCCTAACATAATTGGCTGCCCATGGTCTCCCGCGCATCGGAACGTCTCCGATCGCTAACCATGTCAAGGGTTGCCGGGCCGGAAGGCTCGGCAACCTTTCTCATTTGCGCCTGCAAAATTGCGGATGATTCTATAGCTAGACAGCTGTTTTAAAAGGTGAAAAATCCGTCCCATTGTCGAAAATGTCGACGCCCTCATGACGTTTGAGCCAGCCGACCACGGCATAGGTCACCGGCGTCAATAGCGCTTCCCAAAGCACTTTCAGCGCCCAGTTGGTGAACATCACGGTGATGACCTGCGATGTGCTCCAGACCCCGGCAAAGGCCAGCGGATAGAAGATCACGCTGTCCACGGCCTGCCCGAAGATCGTTGAACCGATTGTCCGCGTCCACAAATGCCTGCCCTGGGTCAACACTTTCATTCGCGCCAACACGAAGGAATTCACAAACTCGCCCGCCCAGAACGCCACGATCGAGGCCATCACGATCCGCGGCACCTGACCGAACACACTCTCATAGGCAGCCTGCCCGTCCCAGCCCGCCGCGGGAGGAAGGTTGACGACGACCCAGCTCATGAAGGCCATGAACAGCAACGCGGAAAACCCAACCCAGATGCAGCGCCGGGCATGGGCATAGCCATAGACCTCGGTCAGCACGTCGCCGATCACATAGCCCAACGGGAAAAACAGGATACCCGCTCCGAATGTAAAGCCTCCAAGCGTCGCAAGCTTCGCTGCCCCGATCAGGTTGGAAAGCAGCAGGATCGCAACAAATGCTGCCATCACAACATCGAAGGTCCGGAATTGCCGAACGGTTGAAGCGTTTACGGCAGAAAGTTTGGTGTCATTCATAAGACGTGCAACTTAACGCAGTTTCCCTCGCGCGCAATCCGCTCTATTGGCGTCGCCCAGAGCGCGCCCGTAGCTCAGCTGGACAGAGCACGAGCCTTCTAAGCTTGGGGTCACAGGTTCGAATCCTGTCGGGCGCGCCAGTTTCCTTAAAGAATCTTTCTCATTGAGGCATGGAATTCCAAACCAACTGATGCGCGCAATTTTCCGCGAACGGGCTGACTTGCGACATTTTCTCGCGTCGCTATCAAGGATACGAACAGGAGAGTCGCGAAATGACAAAGACTTCAGCATGGGGCGCGACATCGCCAACTTCGGGTATCGCCCCTATGCCGATCGAACGGCGGCACCTGCGTTCAGAAGATGTCGATATCGAGATCCGCTATTGCGGAGTTTGCCATTCAGACCTCCACCAGGCGCGTAACGATTGGGGTAACTCGAACTATCCGATCGTGCCAGGCCATGAAATTGTTGGCGTTGTCCGCGCCATTGGTGGCGGCGTCACAAAGTTTTCGGTCGGAGACAAGGTCGCTGTGGGTTGTCTGGTCGATAGTTGTCTTGCGTGTGATCCATGCCACGATCATCAGGAGCAATATTGCGACGCACGTCCCACCGGCACCTATAACAGCAAGGATCGGCGGGACGGGTCCCCAACGTTTGGCGGCTATTCGACAGGAATTGTCGTGCGCGAGGAATTCGTCCTGAAGGTGCCGGACTCGCTGGACATGTCGCGAGCCGCGCCGTTGTTATGCGCAGGGATCACATCCTATTCTCCGCTCAAACACTGGAAGATCGGCCCGGGATCGAAGGTAGGCGTCGTCGGACTGGGCGGCCTTGGTCACATGGGCGTGAAGCTTGCTGTTGGACTTGGCGCCGAAGTTACGATGATCACGACATCGCCGTCCAAAGCCGTCGATGCCCAGGCACTTGGCGCAAAGCATGTGCTCATCTCCACGGAGAAGGATGCAATGAAGGCCGCGATGCGCAGTCTCGATTTCGTCCTGGATACGGTTCCGGTTGCACATGACGTCGCATCCTATCTGATGCTACTGAAACCTTCGGGTAACCTCGTCATTGTTGGAGCGATCGATATGCTGCCCGGCTTTCATACAGGGCTCCTTCTTGGAGGACGCAAATCGGTTGCGGGTTCGGCAATTGGCGGGATCAAGGAAACCCAGGAAATGCTCGATTTCTGTGCAGACAAGAACATTCTGCCAGATTGTGAGATGATCGCCATGGCGGATATCAACCATGCGTATGAGCGCATGGAGAAATCAGATGTTAAATACCGTTTCGTAATCGACATGGCTACGCTGGACGCGGCCTGAAAAGAGGCAAAACGGGTCGCCAAGCGTGTCAGGAAATCATAACAAGTATTTCGGAACGCTCAGCCAAAATCGGACAGCAGCACGCAGTTGCGCCCACTGGATTTCGCCCGATAGAGCGCCCTGTCGGCATTACGCAGCATTTGGCCAACATCGCCTGCCTCTCCAAGCGCGCTGACGCCTGCCGAAAAAGATACAGTTCCAATAGACTCGTCTGTTTCCTTGTTGATGAAGTTGCGCTCACCAAGGTCACGTCGCGCCGCGTCAACAATTTCATAGGCCATTTCAGGCGTCGTTTCTTCGAAGATCACGACGAACTCCTCGCCACCATGTCGCGAAACCGCCCCGCGCTTTCCACAATTTTCAAGCAAGACGCTCGAAACAAACCGCAAAACACGATCACCAACATCATGACCATAAGTGTCGTTGAAATTCTTGAAATGGTCGATATCGCAAATCGCCAAGGACATCGGCTTGCCGCTCATCATCGCGCGCGCACCACCCGCACCCAGCATGCGTTCGAACGCACGTCGGTTGGACAACCCTGTCAGCGCGTCCGTGTCAGCCTGGACCTGTGCTTCGGAAAGCGACATTTTGAGATCGGTCATTGCCTTTGAACGGATGCGCAATTCGGCTTCGGTTGCGCGCGTTTTTTCAATCATTGTTCGAGTTAACGCGATAAGAGACTGGATTGCAGGATCGGCGGAGTCAGCAGTAAAGTTTGAAGAATTGCCCTCCAGCGCATCGCCAAAGCCCTTGGCATCGGTCGTCGACTTCTGGACCATGGCCTCAATCGCTTTCAGATGCTTCTGGGCGCTATCTACCAAGCCATCGATCGCAGCATCGGATACGCCATTCTGTCCGGGCTTGGAATCGCCGCCCATCGGTGCATAGCCCGAGCGGATCAGCTTATCCATCGCGTCCTCGAGTTTTGGTTCATGCGCGATAACGTGGCGATACACCAAATCGTAGTTGGCAGGATTGGGCTCGATAACATGACGGAGCATGACGTCTCGGATCGCCTGTATTGTCGCACCATAGCGTGCGAGTTCCCCTGTGGGCGGCGCGGGCGCGTCATCATCAGGGCGACCGAACAAGCGGCCAACAACTTTGCTCACAGATTGCGTCACCGAAGGCGCTTGCGTATTTTGCGTCATTCCCAAAAATCCCCGATAGTTCCGTCAGCTAAATATACGACAGAAGTGGGAATCGCTTTATTCCACATCCATTTTGGATGGATCCAAGCGAGTGTCCGAGCAGAAATGAGATGCGACAAACGTTGAGAATTGGGCCAAAAATCGGCTCCAGCCTCTAAATCGAAGCGCCCGTACTATCGTACGCATGCGCGGAATCGCCCAGAAGGCAAGGGCAAAGCCGGCATAGACCGGGTGGCGGATCAACTTGTGGAACACGCGAGTCATGGTCGCTCTTCCCCAAGTTTGCAGCCATAATTCTAGACTGTAACGGGAACAGTACAAGGGTGTTATACTGCAGCCGCTAGGCCTCGACATGAATGTGACCGCCATCGCGCTTTTCAATTTGCCCTGCTAGAATGATCTCATGATCGATGTTGACACACCTTTGAGCCCCATCCCCAACCGCCGCATCGCGCTACTGATCGATGCAGACAACGTCTCGCATGCACGAATCGCGGCAATCCTGGCTGAGCTCTCCAAATATGGCACTGCAAACATTCGAAGGGCCTACGGCGATTGGGCGAGTGCAGGTTTAAAGGGGTGGAAAGACAAGCTCCATGAATTCGCGATCCGGCCGATCCAGCAATTCAGCTATTCGACGGGCAAGAATGCTACCGACATCGCTCTCGTTATTGACGCAATGGAGCTGCTTTATACGCAAAAGCTCGACGCTTTCTGCATCGCTTCGAGCGATGGCGATTTCACACCGCTGGTGATGCAACTTCGTGCCAATGGCCATGAGGTTTATGGTTTTGGGGAGCGCAAGACGCCTGATCCTTTCGTCAATGCCTGCACCACCTTTCTGTATATTGAGGGCCTTGATGCATCCGCCACTCAAGCGCGTGTCATCGAAGAGCCTCAAAAAAGCCCCAAAGCCGGGAGTCCGAGAGCGGCAAAGTCCCTTTCACAGGATGCCAAGCTCGTTGCCATATTGAGAGGCGCGGTCGAAGCCAGTGCGAGAGAAAATGGATGGGCCTTGCTCTCGGCTGCAGGCAGCGCAGCCAAGCGGCAGGCGCCGATTGATCCCCGTAATTATGGCGCAAAGAATTTTCCGGGGCTGTTCGAAGCTACAGGGCTATTTGAGATCGTCAAAGTGGACAGCGGCCAATCTTATGTCGCCGATAAGCGAAACAGCGAGCGCACCTCGCATCCCAGTCATGATGTCGCCTGAGCAAGACAAAAAAGTGGCCCGATAATTTCTTACCGGGCCGAGGAAGAAACTACATTTGTAGTCCCTTGGGTCGCACGAATCACTCTAATGCTTTTTCATTTCTCTTCAGTGACAAAGATCACACTGGCAAAATATTCGGAAAATTTGTGCGGCATATCGACTAGGCCCCAACCGGTGGCTCGGCGTAGGAACCGGCCTTTGTGATAACGTCATCCGGCGTTGCCAAAATTCCCAGATACATGTCGTGCGGATAGGACATATGTGGCTTGGCCGGATCGTAGGTTGGCTGGGGCTCTCCACCCGCCCCCGAATAAGGCGGCGGCGCTTTGAATAGCTCGGCCTCGTCCAAAGAAATGCCAGCCTTTTCAAGGACTGCAGGATCAATCCAACGTGCCGGGTCAATGCCCGAAACCATAGCAGCCACTTCGAGAGTCAACTGATCCGGCCCTGCAAAATAGATCGATTTGCAAAAGCCGTGATCAAGCGGGCCAATTACATTCACCCCATGGCTGCGGATGCGATCACGCAACGCCAATAGGCCGTCCACATCGTCTGCGCGGAAGGCCAGATGCTGCATCGTACCTGCAGCGCTTGGCAGCGCACCATTTCCGGCATGGGTCACGCCCAACGTCACAGGAATCTTGTCGACATCAGGAAGCTGGACAATCGAAAAATAGCTATGCTCATTCATCCGATGGAATGCATGCAAACCGCCTTTAACCCCGTGCATGTCAAACAGGGCGACAAGCGGGCAGCCCATCACTTCGGAAAAAAAGGCGATATGCTTCTTAATGTCGGCCGCCATGACAGCGATATGGTGGATCCCGCTCGGTTGTTGCTGCTGGTTCATTCTTTCAAGCTTCCATGTCTTACGCTGAACGATGACAAATGTTACGCCGCCTGAACGATTATAATCCAGGAGACGACGATGGCCATCATCCGCGAACCATATGGTTTTGTCCACGCCGATGCCGGTCGATTGAAGGAAACCTATGGTGGCCCGGCTGGGCAGGTCTTTGTGGAATGCATGCGAATCCGGCCAGCAGCACGCGAATCCAAGACCGTGATCGTCTTCAGTCATCCGATCGGTGGCGGCAGCTTTCTACCCCTTGTCACATCGCTCGCGCATTCGGGCTATCACGTGATTTATTGCAACCCGCGTTACCGGGGAAACGATACGGCCCTCATCATGGAAAAATGCGTTCTCGATCTGGGCGCGTGCATCGCCGACCTCAAGAAACGGTTCGGATATGAAAAGGTGGTGCTGGGCGGATGGTCTGGCGGCGGATCGCTTTCGCTGTTCTACCAGGATCAGGCCGAACATCCGACAATCGCCGAAACCCCGGCAGGTGACCCAGCGGATTTGAAAGGCGCCAACCTGATTCCCGCTGATGCGATCCTTTTGCTCGCAGCCCACGTCAGCAGGTCGGTTACAATGACCGAATGGCTCGATCCCTCAATCCACGATGAAGACAAGCCGTTCGAGCGCGATAGGGAATTGAATATCTACGCAACGGATTGTCCAAACCAGCCGCCCTATACGCCCGAATTTGTTGCGCGCTTTCGGGCTGCGCAAATTTCCCGAAATCGGCGAATTACGGCACGGGCCAGGGCGCAGCTTGCGGATATTCGCGCCAGTGCAGACCCTGATAGGGAGCGTTGCTTCGTTGTTCAGGGCACGATGTGCGACGTGCGATGGCTCGACCCTCATCAGGATCCATCTGACCGCAAACACGGTACCTGCTATCTGGGCGATCCCCGCATTGCGAATGACGGTCCGGTCGGGCTGGGTCGATTCACGACGCTGAGATCATGGCTGTCACAATGGAGTTACGACGAAAGTCGCGCAGATGGCATCGGCAACGCGTCGCGCATATCCTGCCCAGTCTTCACAATCAGCAACTCAGCCGATCTTGCCTGCACTCCGAGCCACGCCCAGCGACTGTTTGATGCCGTTGGCTCGCAGGACAAGCAAATGCGGACCATCGCAGGCGCTGATCATTACTATATCGAACGTCCCGACCTTCTTTCAGTCGCCGTCACCGAAATCCGTGCCTGGCTGGACGATCGCGGATTCTGATCCCGGGCCCTGTTCCCAGAAATAGGGCTTCCGTTTGCGCGTGCCCGTGATTTCCTCGTTCAGTGTGGCTGCATCGTAAAGGCGACCTCCGATCATGACTTTGGATATCTTGTCACTGTTCCGGATGTTCACACTGGGATCGGCGTCAAGGATGACAAGATCGGCCAGTTTGCCGGCTTCGAGCGATCCCACGTCGCGGTCATACCCAAGCGAACGGGCAGCACTGATAGTTCCGGTTGCCAATGCTTCGATCGGTGTCATCCCACCGCGCACGAACGACCACATTTCCCAATGTGCCGCTATGCCCGGCTCCTGCCCATGCGCGCCTATGGAAACAGGAACGCCAAGTTTTGCCAGCTTGTGAGCCTCGCGCGCATTGTCATCATCGACATAATCTTCATCGGGCGCGAGTTGGCGACGGGCATTGGCTGCATTGAGGATCACTGACGGCTCATGCTTGCGAAGTATCGGATGTTTCCAGACATCGGTGTGAGCGCGCCAATATGGATCGCCCGCCGGCCCTCCATAGGTGACAACCAGTGTTGGCGTATAACCTGTTTTCGATTTCGAAAAGAACTGAAGCACGTCATCATAGAAGGTAGAAAGCGGGATGTTGTGTTCAAGCGTTGTGTTGCCGTCCTGAATGAGCGTCATGTCGAGCCCGAACAGGGATCCACCTTCAGCAACCGACCTCATGTTTTCTTCGAGGGCGGCGGCAACCACCTGCTGCCGTTGCTCTCGTCGCGGCTGGTTGTAATTCTTGATGCTATGCGCCCCTTGTGCCTTCAGGCGGCGCACATGCGCCCGTGCATCGTCGAGACTATCGATCTGTGCATAAACGCCCGCTGACTTTGCTCCATAGACAATTTCTCCTGTAGAAAAGGACCTTGGGCCAATCACGAGGCCCGCGCGTTCCATTTCCAACGCGGGGAACACGGTCGCAGCACTGCTCGAAGGGTCGTGGCGCGTGGTCACGCCCAAGGCAAGATTGACCATTTCGACCCAGTTCTGCTGAGGCGTCATTTCATCTATGCCATAGGGCCCATGCGCATGCGCATCGACCAACCCCGGCATGATCGTCTTGCCTGTCACATCCAGGCTCGGCGTCCCGGCCGGAATATTGACCTCGCCACGCTTGCCAATCGCCTTGATCCGGTCGGCCTGAATCAGGATCACCCCATCATCGATGATCCCGCCATCGGCACTGGCCATCGACACGATCCGTGCGCCGACGAGTGCCAAATTGCCCTTCGGACGGTCCAGGTCGA
Source organism: Sphingomonadales bacterium (assembly GCA_031362505.1). GTDB lineage: Bacteria > Pseudomonadota > Alphaproteobacteria > Sphingomonadales > Sphingomonadaceae > Aquisediminimonas. The sequence goes on along the minus strand of JANLST010000209.1, from coordinate 20,484 downwards.
TTGTCATCGAAAGCGAAACACCCGTCTTGGGCGCTTCGAACTTGGTAGGCTTGGATCCGTCGGCCAGGGGAGCATTCGCAAATAGCGCTGATGTCTGGACGGTATACACCGTTGGCCCAAGGGCCCAGTGGATTGCGCTACCGCCATTGCTCCAATGAATATAATCGGCGCCATCGCCGCTCACACGCGTTACAGGAAGAGAACCGGCTTCGGGCGAGACGCTCACACTTTGGGTGCCGGGCAGAAGCGGCATCACAAACGCTTCATAATTTTGCCGAAAGGCAAAAAACTGACCATCTGGCGACACTTCATACCCATTGACGAGTTCGCCTTCAGCATGGACGCGCTTGGCCTCGCCGTTCAGATTCGTGCTTACAAGCTGAAGCTTGTTCTCTCCATTCGCGATCATGAATACGCGATCGCCATTCTGAGCAAATTGCGGGTTCGCAAGATCCTTGGCAATCCGGACCGCTTCGCCTCCTGATGCTGAAACCCGATAGACGCCAGGTTCATCCGAATTGCGGCCCGAAGACAGAAAGCCGCCCTGCCCCTTTTCGAAAACGATGATGCGAGCGTCGGGCGAAAAGCGCGGCCGTGAATAGAGCCCGCCAATCTTTGTAATGGTTCGAGCAGAACCGCCGCCTGCGCCAATGACCCGGATTTGCCCCAGACCTGCATCGGTCCACGAAACGTACACAATCGATTTTCCATCGCGCGACCATGATGGATAGGCCTCCATTTCGTCAGCAGATCTGGTCAGCCGCTTTGGGGATCCGCCCGACATCGACTTGACCCAGAGCTTCCCAAGCGTTTCAAAAAGCACTGTCCCACCATCCGGCGAGACAGCAACGCCGCGCGGCATCCTCGTGGCGAATTGCGATGGCGCAACTTCAACTGGAGGCCGCGGCGCATCGATCATGTCTCGCGTGTCGCTGATATGAAACGGGATTTCAGCTGCCCGACCCGACGCAAGTTCGAGCTTCCTGATTTTACCGCCTGCCCAGAAAACGATGTTTGCCGAATCCGGCGTCCAGTCCATATTCGGATAAACACCAGTTACGGCCCAGGTTTCCTGAACATCCTGATCGAGCGCGTCGTAAACCTTGTGCTCTTCGCCCGTTGCCAGGTCCTTTACATAGAGCTTCGACTGTGTCCGTTCTCGCCGGACAAAAGCAATTTTCTTGCCGTCGGGCGAAGGTGACGGTCGAACCGAGCCACCAGCCCCCGCAACAATCGATTCGACTTCCCCCGTTTCAAGATCGTATCGCTCAATATCAAACAACTGCGCGTTGGAATCCTGTGCGTATTGGAAGATCGAGCCCGGTGTTGTGTTTCGTGTGAAATAGATATGCTTGCCATCAGGCGCATAGATGGGTTCACCCAACTCTTTTTGATGCTGCTCGTTGGGCTTCTTCACGAGTGCAACACCGTTTCCGCCGGAAACATGGTAGAGCCATACTTCGCCCGTCCCGAGCGAACGACTGGTCGTAAAATGCTTTTTGGCAACAATGAACCGGCCATCAGGACTCCAACTCGGCTGGTTCAGAAGACGAAATTCCTCCTTCGTCACCTGGCGCTTGTCAGAACCGTCAATACTCATGACCCAAATATTGTCGCCGCCACCACGATCGGACGTAAACGCGATCCGTTTGCCATCCGGCGAAAAGCGAGGCTGGACCTCGTAGGGCAATCCTTCAGCGATCCGGTTCGGGGTGCCGCCCGTAATCGGCAGAGTGTAGATGTCACCCAAGATGTCGAAGGCGATTGTCCGACCATCGGGGCTAACGTCAATATTCATCCAGGATCCTTCGTTGACATCGATCCGGATTTGTCGAACTTTCATCCCTGGTGGCGCCGATACATCCCATTTTGGCTTATCCTTCTCGGCATCGGCGGCTTTCGCCTTGGACGGCAACAGGGGAATAAACGCGCCTGACGCGAGGACAAGGATTAGCCTCCAGTTGGCCAAGTTTAACGTTTTGCGCCCGCTGTAAAAACTAGCCTCCACACACGTTTCACGATCTAGAGAAATGGCCACAAGACTCTCCTTGGAATGGTCAGTAAGGTCAGTCGGTGCTTCAGTCGCAATGAAAAGGCAACATCGACGAGTCCGCTGCCCCAATCGACGGGCGCCAATCGCCAGTTGTGTTCCGCCCAGCCTGCCAAACGATGGCAAAGCGAAATAGCGTCTTTGTGGGCCCATCGCGTGGTCACGAATGGTCTCAATGAGGGACGCAAAAGTAATTATGCCGAGATTGCAATGCTGCATCGACTTCGTTAAACTTTTTATTCCATGGTTAGGTCGCCTCCTGCAAAGGTTGTCGTTCTTAGTTTGGTGGGAGGACGTCAGTGACTTTACCATTTTGGGCTCGTGAGCCTTCAAGGATCCGTTAGTGACGCTTGCCCAAAAACATCCAGTATTGAATTTCGTTGCCAGCAACTGGCTTTTTTCTATCGGCATTGCCGCCGTGCTGGTTCCGACGATGATCCTTGTTGCACAGTTGAGTTGGGGAACCGAGCAAGGCGCGCACGGTCCAATCGTTGTTGCTACCGGACTTTGGCTTTTGGCACGCCAATGGCACCTTATCGACAACGTCAAACACCCCCCGTCCACGCGCAATGTGGTCTACATTGTTGTGCCGCTGCTGATCCTTTACTACTTGTCCAGCGTCACGCAGATTATCGAAATTCAGGGATTCCTGATGTATGGACTGCTTGTAACCGCGCTCTACAGCTTCGTCGGTGCCAAGGCGATAAGGCTCCTGGCTTTTCCCTTGTTCTACCTGTTGTTCACCTTTCCGCCCCCCGATACTGTCGTGGCAATTGTTACCCAGCCGCTCAAGATCGGAATTTCAAAAGCAGCGATAGAATTGCTGTACGCAGCAGGGTATCCGATCGCTGGCGCCGGCGTTACCATACAGATTGGACAATATCAGCTCCTCGTCGCTGCAGCCTGTTCGGGGCTCAATTCACTGATCTCGCTGTCAGCGATTTCGCTCTTCTATGTTTATATGAGGCACCAGCTGGATTGGCACTATGCGGTATTTTTGATGCTCGCGATTCTGCCGGTAGCAATTTTTGCCAACCTGTTGCGTGTGCTGATCCTTATTCTTTTGACCTACCATTTTGGAGAATCCGCAGCACAAGGGTTCCTGCATAATTTTGCCGGGATAACGATGTTCGTAACAGCGCTTTTGACCATCTTTGCGTTTGACGTCATTGCAGAACCGGTCTGGCGCCGCTTCTCGAAAAGGGAATCCGAACTTGCCAAGTGAAGGTGAAACCGTGGTCAGAGATCTGCCAGGTCTGACCCGTCGTCACATTTTGATGGGTGCCGCCATGACGGCAACCTCGGCTTTCGCGTTCATTCGCGAGCCAAAGGCGACAGTTGCAAGAATGAAAGATGGCGAGCTCGAAAAACTTGTTCCAACACAGATCGGTCGATGGACGTTTGAAACCAGGAGCGGCCTGGTGCTTCCCGTTGACGACCCATTGGTTAATAGCCTTTACACCAATGTCCTGACCAGGGTTTATGTGACCGACAATGGCCCCCCGATCATGCTCCTTATCGCATATAGCAACACCCAGAACGGAATGCTTCAGTTGCACAGGCCCGAAGTGTGCTATCCGGCCGGGGGATACTCACTATCAGAGACCAAAATCGTTCGGGTGGCGCTTGGTTCTCACCGTGATATTCCAACACGGTTCTTTAGCGCAGAAGGCGCATCCCGAAACGAGCAAGTACTGTATTGGACACGTATCGGTGAAGAAACTCCGACGAGCTGGATAGAGCAACGTGCTGCCGTCGTCAGGGCCAATTTGAATCGCGTCATACCAGACGGCATTCTCGTTCGCGTGTCCTCGGCCTTGCCAGACTTCTCGAGCGCCAAACCGCTGCTTGAAGAGTTTGTCTCAAGCCTTGTAGCGGAATTGACACCAAGAGCCCGCAAACTTCTGATCGGCGTTTAAATGCTGAGCCAGTGAATCAATTAAAACATTGAAGGTTGAAATGGAAATTGCATCACGCAGAGGTTGGCTGCCAATTTGGGCGGGTTTCGTGCTTTTGCTGATGTGGCCCGCGATATTAAACAAAGGCGTTTTCCTTTTTCCTGATACGACGACCTATATTCGGTCAGCCGACGGCGCCGTGGCCAGTTTCAGTGGACACACCACGCGCTGGAGCGAAGTATTTTACCGGCAATATCCTCAAGCTGCTTCCAACAACTCAATCCAAAAAGAGACGTCTAGCCCTGTTACCTCCAACGATGCAGATAGAAATGTGTTGGCGGGTCGCTCCATATACTATGGCGCAGCGCTTTATGTCGCTGATATGCTCGGGAGCTTTTGGTTTATGGCATTCGCGCAAGCCGCATTGATCGCGGTGGCCTCCTTGCTGCTGGCACGCAGGCTAGCCGGGCTGGAGAAAGGGCCCGTTCAGTTGCTGCCGGTATTGCTGGTCCCCATGATAACCGCGATCGGCTTCTACGCGGCTTTTATGATGCCTGACTTCCTAGCCTCTCTCGCACTCGGGGCGACCGCGATGATCGGAATTTTCTGGCCGCGAATGCTCCGAAAGGAACGCGCGTTCTGGTTCGTGGTTTTGGTTCTCGCGCTGATATCGCACAGCGCGAACATTTTGATTGTATCGATTCTTTCAGCCTGCATTTTAGTATTTGCAATATTTCGTAAGCAGCGCCTTACTCAATTGCCAGTGCTCGGAGCTTTGACAATTGCGATTATCTGCGAGATCGCATTTACTGAAGCAATTCGTTATCAAACGGGCGCCCCGCCCGTGCGTCCGCCGTTCGTAACCGCTCGCCTAATCGATGACGGTCCGGGTTATTTCTACCTTCGCGACCGGTGTCCGACTAAGCCCAACTTGATCCTTTGTCGTTATCTGGATCGGCTACCGGTGCCGAGTGACACCTTCCTTTGGGCGAAAGGTAAGAATGGAGTGTTTTCCGCCATCCCGCCCTCCGAACAACAGTTGCTGTCGTCGCAGGAAGGCGCATTTGTTATAGGCGTAGCGCGTGATCGCCCCATGACAGTCGTCAAGAATTCGATCGCCAGGTTCTTCGACCAACTCTCACGCACCGGTTTGATGGAGTTCAATGGCCAGTTGTTTGATCCTCAAAAATTGCCGACGGATGTTCAGAGCGAATATTTGGGGACTCGCGCTGCTCAAAACCGGATTCCGGTAGTATTTTTCAGCAACCTGGCTTTCGCAGGCTTTCTGATATCAGGCCTGGGCTTGGGGTGGGTCCTATGGGCACACCGAAGTGATCCGGACAAGCTTCGCGACCGGTCAATCTTTATTGGCATCATCTTGCTTGGTATACTCGTCAACGCGTTCGTTTGTGGCGCGATGTCTACACCGCACGATCGATATCAGACGAGACTCCTATGGCTTATTCCTTTGATCTTCTTGTCATTCGTCAGGTTATCAGTCCTTCTTCCACCCTTCATACGGGCGCAGAACGATCCAGACGAACGCGAGCACAAAGACAATCGTCAGCCCGGCCCAAATCCGATAGCCTTCATTCCCAAGATAATTCGCCACCGCGCAACCCACCGAAGCGGCAAGATATTGCCAAAGGCTGTCCCTGGGCTCGGCCTCTGACGACCGCTGGAGGAAAAGCACGATCAAGCCAGAAAAAATGGCCACCGAAACCCAATCAAAGATGGTTTCCAAAGAATTCCCCCATTGCAAATAAGAAAAACTATAGCCAATCAGCGGCTAGCACACGAAGGCCGGTCCGGGCAACAGAGGGAAAAAGCCTTTCTGTCTCGAGGGGGTTAAGCTGGAGATTTGATGTGAAAACAGGTTTTGGAAAAGTCGCATATGTCAGCCTTGTCGCTGCTTTGCTGGTGACATCTGGTTGCGGAAAAAAGGCAACAGGCCAAGTCGTAGCCGTTGTCAATGGAGATGAAATTACCCTCGATGAACTGAACGCCGAGTTGAACAGCGTCAATTTGCCCCCATCGGCGGACAAGAAACTTGCGATGCGCCAGCTCCTTCAGCAGGTCGTCGATCGCCGCTTGCTCGCCCAGACCGCAAAGGAGCAAGGGTTGGATCGCGATCCCGCCTATGTGACCCAACAAAGGCGGATGAACGAGGATTTGCTCGTCCGCATGTATGCGAAGAAATCTGCCGACGCGATTCCGGTGCCCACTGCCGCAGAAATCGACAAGTATATCGCAGAGCACCCATTGGTTTTTGGATCACGCACCCGTTACAAGCTTGATCAAATTCGGTTTGAAATGCCGGCGGACCCGTCGAAGCTAAAATCGCTAGAGTCCGATCACAGCATGGACGCAATCATGGCCCGCCTGACGTCCATGGGCATAAAATTCCAACGCGGTAGCAGTGCGCTGGATTCCGGGTCGGTCGCGCCGGCTGCATTGAAACAGGTCACCTCGTTGCCTCCAGGAGAGCCCTTTATTACTCCAGCCGGACGCCAGATTGCCGTCAGTGTCATTACTGGAACCGAGCCTCTTCCAGTGCCCGAGGCGCAAGTCCGTCCATTGGCAGTACAGGCATTGCGCAATGAAGCCCTCACCAAGATAGGTGAATCCCGTTTGAAAGAGGCACGAGCAAAGGGAAAAATCGAGTATCAGGCAGGCTATGAAGCGCCCACAGTCAAGCCTGCCACGGCGAAATAGAAGATAACGGCCCGGATGTTCGCATTCAGGCCGTTCCGCTTGCGTTGACGATCTCGCCGAGGTTTTCGTTCGACTTACCGGGCTTTCGCCTCTTGGATTTCTCGCGGGAAATCTGCTGCGCAAGCCCAGCAATCATGCCAGCATTGATGGCAAACATCACCTGCACCAAATAATCCATAAAAACCCATTCGTAAAAACAGTGAATGCTGACGATAGTCAAGCTTACACCCAACCCCAGCATCAAATCCCCGCGCGGATCCTTTCGATTTCGCCATGCAACGCGAAATGCAATCATCGTAGGGGCCATCAGTAGGGCAATAAACGCAGCCAAGCCCAGAAATCCTGTCTCGGCCCGAACCAGAAGATAGGTATTGTGGACGTTGGCCGCCCGGCTTCCCGAGTTCCATACCACGCCTGCTCGATCCGAATAACCTTCTGCGTTTGCAACAATGACATATTGATTCGCTCCAACGCCCATCGGATGATCGGCAATTGCCATCTTCGCGGCGCGCTCAAAAGCCGCCCGCTCATCATAATCGTCAAGTGGTGCCGCTTCAAATCGTCCCTGTAGCGATATGAGTGCAAGAGGCGTAGCGATCATGAACCCAATGAGGCCCAACGCAAAAACCTTAAAATTGCGCCCTGTAGGTTTTCGAATGACCGAAAGGAGCATAAGCAAACCATAGCCAAGGCCAGCAAGCCCGAGAGTTGCGCGTGACGCGCCGAGGATCACGGCAGACACCCCCGACATGACTCCAATAAATGGTATCCAATATTTGCGTTCAATCAATAGTAGCGCAAATGACGGGAATACGACAAAATGAGAAACTATGCCTAGAAAGTTCTGGTGGCCCAAGGTGCCGCCGGCTTGGGTTGCACCGGACATACGCTGTTCGATTACAAAGAATGCTTGAACAGCCAAGCCCAAAATCATTCCGAAAATTATAGCGCGTGGGCCCCTCTCATCCGCACACACTTTTGCAACTGCTGCGAACACTATCATCACTCTCGCGACCTGCCATGCATAGAAGAGCGAGGCTTCAGGAACACCTGCGAAAAATGCGGATAGCAAAATAGCCAAGATATACACGACAAAGCAGATTATAACTGGCTTGCTGACGGGCACATTGAGGAGGCTTAAGAAACATGCAGCCACAACCGCATCCATCAGTGAAACTTCCATCCCCTTTGCATAGCCTGGCCACTCAGACCAAGAAACAGGCGCAATGATAAGATGCCAGCTTCCAAATACAAATGGCATAAAGCCGATAACAGCCCAAGCCCGCGGCGCAAGACGATGATTCTCGCGTAACCAAGCAGTCAAGGCGGGTGCCAACGCCACAAACAATAGAAGGGCGATCCATTTCATATGCGATTGATCAAGTGACGCTTGATAAAAAACCGACTTCTAGATGCCATCGCTTTTCCTTGAGTCCAATTTTAAAAAATTAACCTTTGCGACAAATCCAAATTTGCTTTTGCGTCCTTCAGTAGCCACGAAACTCTTACTGTTGCAAGTGTGATCGGCTCATCGAGAATGGCGCACACGGGCCCATCGCGCCGCCAGTCTCCTACCCAGATTAATCATCCCTGCTTCGAACCAAAAGGTCGAGATATGAGCGATTGTGAAGGTAGCCAGAATTAGCAGAGGCCTCTTCGCGTACTTCGCAATTTTGTCACCAGTACCAAGCCATGTGCCGGTTAGAATAGCATGGATGACATAGACGGCATAGGATGTTTGAGCCACATATACTGTAGCTTTGAGCCGAAAAAGGTGCGACATTCCTTGAGGTGCCGAAAACAATGACGCCCCTAACATCGCAGCCGCCAAATATGGTCGGCAATAGTTAAGTGGTCCACTTGCTGGATGAGCAGAAGCAAATAAAAACGGAAGAATCAAAAGCGGCGTGATCGGATGCAGTTTTTCCAGTCGCATCGACATAAATGGAGCGTTGACTAGCAAGGCTAAAGTCGCACCTGCTAGTATCTCATCAACACGCTGCCAGGTCACGATACTAATCAGCGCTCCCTGATGCACCCGCAGTAAAGTCACTGCAAGCGCGATGAGGGGCAATGCGAATAGCCCCTTTCTTCCAAATAATAGTACAAGCAAGGCGATGCTGAAGTAGAACTGCATCTCTACACAAAGACTCCACAAATGTTCACCGGCGGAATACAAATGCTGGGGAGGCAAATTCGCGAAGAACAATAGATTTGCAAACAGCGTACTCACGTCGCCTCCATGCCAAACCGCGAGAAAAATCATCGCAAGGTACGCCAGAGGAACAATCCTGAATATCCTTCGTATAAGGAAGCTCAATACATTGTCGTCTGCAAGCAACAGGCGTGTAATCAAAAAACCCGACAGGTTGAAGAAAATTACCATGCCAGTCGCTGCAACAGCTCCGTTTAACCCCCAAGATTTCGGTCCAATTGGAAACCAATGACCTGCGAGAACAAGGAGAATGCTGACTGCCCTCCAACCATCCAAAATGCGAATTCGGTTGTCAGCCATAAAATTAATTCCCCCTAGCTCTTTTCTCATATCAAAATTTACCAGCGAACGACAATTGTGGTTACCGAGCCAGTCCAGCGATGATATGTAAACTCAGCGTCGGCTTGGAGAGCAGGCAGGAATCATTTGGGAACTCCCTTCCCCATGATGAACTGCTACCGGTTTCATGGACACTAAGTTTAGGTGTTTTTGGAACTTAAGGACGAACCGAATTTTTTGAATAGGCGCTTCAGCCTCCGCCCGAATGAGGCTAATTGCAATAGTACCGGTAATTTATCGTAGAAACTCAATTCGCCGATATCTGTTCGTGACGGCCTTTGATTTCCAAGAGGCGGCTTTGCGAAAACCGTAAGAATTCCGGGATGTGCCCGCCGAAACCAGACATAGGCACCGTCTATGGGAGGGTGAATAGTATCGAAGGAAAGTGAACGGAGATATTTAACCAACAGCGGTAGTATAGTATCGCTAAACCCCATCATATGTGCGCCAACAATGTTGCTGTTCTGAAGATTCGTTGGGTCGTCGGCACAATAGCCTCCATAGAAAATTTCCCAGTCCTCCTTTAACTCATAGTCCCATATAGCAGCAGCAAAATCGACGTCGTCCTCAAGAATCAATACACTATGGCTCTTGTTTGCGGCCTGCTCGAGAACAGCAAGCTGGCTGAAGTAAATCCCACGCGCGCCTTTAGATGAAAACGACGCGGCATCGGGAAATGAAAGCGCGTCGAAGAATTGAACGCGAGGATCACCTTCAAGGCCCACGCGACGCAATTCCTTTTTCATCGTCGAACGCCGATCCGTTCGATTGCGAAGGTTGATGATTCGGATTTCGTCAAAATTTTCGAAAAACATTGTCATCCCTTGAAATGAATCGCCGGATCAGCGGTATTTGCGTCTTGAGCTTGCGACACGAAACGGCCGATCAAGGGCACCACGGCGCGTCGAATGTCGAACTCTGATATTACTTTGATACGTGCAGCCTCAGCGATGCTTGCACGCAAGTTATTATCCGAAAGTAACTTGGCCATTGCCGCACTCAGGGCATGCCAATCGGCGGGTCGAAAAAGTAATCCTTCGGTTCCATCGTCGATCAGTTCGGGAATGCCCGCCACACAGCTTGCGACAACTGGAACGCCGATCGCCATTGCCTCTATCAAGACGACAGGGAGTCCTTCCATAAAACTCGGCAAGACCAGAAGATCAGACTTTGCAATTTCCAATTGGACGTCGCGCTCATTCTTTCGTCCCGCAAACTCGACATTGTCTTCCAATCCGAGTGCAGCACTTTGGCGAATAAGCGCGTCCCTCTCCGGGCCATCGCCTACCAGAACCAGTCGTGCCCGCACACCCCGCGCGATCAGGCTGGCAAAAGCCTCAAGCAGTCCGGCATGCCCTTTTTCGCTCGAAAGCCTGCCAACACAAATGACCCGTAACGGCTGTGTATGGACAGCCGGAACCGGAAGGTCGATTAAGTTCACCCCGCATCTTACGGTTTCGAATTTATCCCATTGGTCCGGCCGCGTAATCCGCATGGCCTGGGCACGGCCGAACCAGGAGACGCATGCAACGAACCGTGCCTCTTTGATCTTGTCTGCCAAAAGGAGCCCGGCTGGATAATCCGTCTCGGATATGCCGTGGAGCGTCAAACTCCAAGGCATATCCAGAAAGCGGCTTGCTAGAAGTCCGACATTAGCCGCTGAATTTGCGAAATGATTGTGGAGATGTGTTATACCTCCTCGTCGCAACTGCTGGGCGAGGACGATGCTTTCGGCGAAATGAAAAAGCGCCCAAACGAGAGAGCGCATTCCTGGTGCGCGATGCCTTAAGGCTAGCAGAAATGTGCGGATGTAGGAACCTGGTCTTTCCACAAACGCAACGGCATGGGCCATGCAAAGTCGGAAAAATGAAATGGGAAGAAGATAAAAAGTTCCCTCGAAAGCACGGCGATCCCATTCCGTATCTATTTCAACAGAGTCTGGCCGCCTGACGCTGAATGTTTCGATGGCCAACCCTTGCTCTCTCAACGCCTCAATTTCGCGGCGAATGAATGTGTGCGATGTGGCCGGGTATTGGCTCGTCAGATAGCCGATGCGCATGAGTTTTGGCGTTCCCTACTATTTGTATAGAATAGCGTGACTTGCGCGCTCTCTGCCATTTTGGACGAAAAATCTGATAGCACCGAGCAATTCCGGAAATTTCGCGAACACCGTAAAAAAACCATACGCCCAAGAAGCAGTTGTCATATCGTCTCGCCGAATTGCAATACGAGCAACCTGGGCCCCGTAAATCCCCAACATCGCCAATCCTAATTTCGGATTCACCCCGGCAATCGCAACCAATGCAAGCGGCAGAAAAGCCGCCCAAATCGCCGCGCGAAACAACTCCTTCTGATACAGGCGCACAGGTTGGTCCCTTGTCGCATGCCAAACTTGAGCGTATCCGAAACCACTTCGGACACCACGCATCCACCATTGGGCGAACCGATACATTGCGGCGTCGTGAAGCGTAATTGTCGAATCCAAACGCCAAATCTTCCATCCTTTGTTGCGTAGTCGAAGACACAGCTCCGGCTCCTCACCTGCTATCAAGCTGGTGTTAAACCCGCCAACCTCCATGAAAGGTGCCACACGGACAAGCGCATCGCCGCCACACGCTTCAGCTTCTCCAACTGGAGTATTCCATTCTATGTCGCAAAGTTGATTATATATCGAAGCCTTAGGTTCACGTTCCTGCCGTCGGCCAGATACGATCGCAACATCCTGCCGCTCGTTTAGAAAGGACAGGGCATATTCGAGCCAACATTGAGCCAATTCACAATCGCCATCGACAAATTGCACAAGCTCTACGTCTGGCACGCGTGCCCGGAGAGCAGCGAACCCCTCGTTCCGAGCGCGACCCGCTGTAAATGGACGTGTCAAATCAAGCTGCACAATCTGCACGTGCCTCTTTTGCGCTTCCGCAACGCTTTGATCAGTTGATCCGGAATCAACATAGACGATGTCATTGGGCCACTGCGCCTTTAGCGAATCCAGGCAACGGATCAGCCGATTGCCTTCGTTTCGTCCAATAACGACAAAACCTATGCGTGAGGTTATGTGGCTCTCTGGCTGCAACATGGCGGTCATAATTGATTCAAACCCCACAGACTTTCTATCCCGCCGGAAATTCCAAGCGACCAAAACAGGGTGCGCCAAACAATAACCATTGCAAACATTGCAATAGTGATCACAATGTCCTGTCTCAAAAAAGAGATCTGCTCGACTTTCTGGGCATGCAGGAGGGGCAGGTAACGCACGAATTCGGATGCTGCCATTACGCCCACAGCACCTGCGACCCCGTAAAACGCGATTGCGAGCGGCAGTCCGATCAACAGCCACACAAACTTGATGACGTTTGCAACTGCTCCATACGCCGGCCGGCCGATGCCCAAAAGCACCGACTCGCTGAGTGTGCAAAGGGCCGAAAACCATACGCCAACGGCAAGCACGGGTAGCATTAGCGCTGCCGCCTTGTACCGATCATCATAAAGCAACAGGACGACCAAATCCGAACTTGAGACAAAGAGCGAAATGGCTACTGCTAATCCCATCAACATGCTGGTTCTGCTTAAGGATAACTTTTCCCTGAGAATTTCCTTTGAGTGACCTGCCGCAGCAACCATTGGGAAGATGACAAGACCTCCAATTCTCCCAATAAGCAGGCTGAATACATCCGCGAGTGAGCGTGCAACGCCATATATTCCAAGAATCTGAAATGGCAGACTTCTGGCAATAAAAAGTCGATCAAAATTCGTCGAAAGAAAATAAACAATAGTCGAAAGCAATATCCATTTTCCAAACGAGATAATTTCAAAAACATATTTCCGAGACAAGATTAGTCTATAATTTACTCCTGATATAAGGAAAAATCCCCCGATCATGCTAACAATACTTGAGATTACTCCACCATATACAAGAGCCCAGATAGTAGGTGTAATAATTGCAAATATAACATGAATAACTAGCGATGAGGCATTGACAAATATGTCATATATACCAAGTACTTTGAGGTTTAGTCTTTTTTGAGCAATGTTTCTACTAATCGAAGACATTCCTGTAAAAATAAATATTGATGAAATTACAGGAATTATCTGATATATTGTCTGACTTTTGTAAATCATTGAAATAGGATATGCGGAAAGAAGGCATATTATGCTTAATAAAAAACCTCGTATTATCTGCAATGTCCATGCTGTATTATAAAACTCGGGGTCTTCGCCATTTTTATTACTAATGATATTTTGGCCAATACCGATATCAGATAGCAACTCGACGCCTGTCCGCAAAGTATTGACAATAAGCATGATTCCGAAGAGCTCAGGCGCAAGGAGGCGCGCCAGAATCACATTGTTGACAAGCCGAAAACCTTGTCCGATGGCATATGATCCCGTCGTCCAACCGAGACGTTCAACAGCTGACCTTGATAGAATTTTCATCAAGCACAAACGCGATTGAAAGCTTCGCGGCCTATAAAAAATCGCCACAAACACGCTTCACTAAGTGACGAAGATATTGCCAACCCTCGAAAATTGAATAACCGGACTGCTTGCATGAGAATTCTTTTCGCCCTGCCTGGCCTACACAAATATGAACGCGGCGCAGAAATCGCGCTGAGCTCGCTCGCGACCGAGCTGGCATTGAACGGCGACGAGGTCACAATCATTGGATCAGGCCAATCCAAGGCGTCTCAACCCTATCGCTTTTTGCGAGCACCATCTTTGCGTCGTGAAGTGTTTGAACGACTCCCCTCCCTGCCTTTGCTCCGCAACGAAACGATTTATGAAGAGGCAAGCTTCGCGCCCAACTTGATGTATCAATACCGGCCTCGTGATTTCGATATTACAGTGACGTGCTCTTATCCATTTACAAACTGGGCCCTGCGCCGTCCAACGCTCCATGGAAAACGTCCGCCTCATGTCTTTGTAACGCAAAATGGTGATTGGCCCGCCCATTCCCAAAAGTCTGAGTATCGTTTTTTTGGCTGCGACGGGCTGGTTTGTACCAATCCAGATTATTATGACCGCAACCATTTACGCTGGCCAAGTGCATTAATTCCCAACGGCATTGATGTAAAACGATTTCAGTCCGGGGCCGCTGAACGCCAGAAATTCGGCTTGCCGGAGGATCGACCGGTGATCCTGATGGTGAGTGCACTCATCCCGTCAAAACGGGTCGGCGAAGGGATAATGGCGGTCAGCAAGTTGCCTGATGCACATCTCGTGGTCGCGGGAGACGGGCCCCTCCGAAACGACATAGGTAGAATGGCGGATGATTTGTTGCCCGGTCGTTTCACACGCCTAACCGTTGCGGGTCACGAAATGCCGCTTCTTTATCGCTCAGCAGACGTGTTCCTTCATCTGTCGAAGGAAGAGTCGTTTGGAAATGTGTTCATCGAAGCGATGGCATGCGGTTTGCCGATCGTCGGCCACGACACGCCTCGGCTAAGATGGATCGTTGGAAACAATGAGTACCTCGCGGACACAGCCGATATCACAGCTGTGGCCGCCAAATTGAGAGAGGCGCAAACTGACACGAAAGCTCAGAAGCAAGCAAGAATCGAGATGTCCGCAGACTTTTCGTGGACTAAAATTGCGATTGCGTATCGCAGGTTCTTCGATGAAGTAATTACTAGAAAAGCGAGTTAGCGCCCGGCAGTGACGCCTTGTTGTTTCTTCATCATTTCGATTTCCACTTGGGTTTCGCGCAAGCTTTGTATTGCCTTCATCCTTTGAACACTGTCTTGGGTCGATTGCTCACTACAGACCGGACCTTCGTTTTGCGCCATGCCCTCGTGTGATCGGTGTGATGAATAGGCGTCCTGCGAGGTCATCAGGGAGGCGGCACTCAGAACTGCAAGCAAAAGGAATCTTCGAACGTCATGCACCATCATTGGTCCACCCTTTCCTATTTCGTTCGATCCAAAAATTGCAAACACGGATATGTCCTCGCGCCCTTAAAAATTAGCTAATCGATGAAATTCCCGTTTTTGAAATAGTCGATTGTTTGCTGAAGCCCCTCACGAAGCTGAACTTGCGGCGTCCAGTCGAGTTCTGCTTTTGCCATTGTAATATCGGGGCAACGCTGAAGAGGATCATCCTGCGGGAGCGGGCGATATTCGATTGACGAGCCGGAGCCGGTTAGTTCGACCACCAGCTCAGCGAGGTTTCGGATCGTGAACTCGTTTGGATTCCCAAGATTGATTGGCCCGGTAACACCATTTGGGCTGTCCATGAACCTCAAGAAACCCTCAACCAGATCACTCACAAAGCAAAAACTGCGCGTCTGGGAACCATCGCCATAAATGGTGATAGGCTCACCTTTGAGCGCCTGCATGATGAAATTCGAGACAACACGACCGTCAGCCGGATGCATACGAGGACCATAGGTATTGAATATCCTGACGACTTTGATGTCCAGACCGGTCTGGCGATGATAGTCAAAGAACAACGTTTCCGCGCAACGCTTGCCCTCATCATAGCATGAGCGGATGCCGATCGGATTGACATTGCCCCAATAGGATTCAACCTGAGGATGGACCGAAGGGTCCCCGTATACTTCGCTGGTTGAAGCTTGAAAAATCCGACACTTCAGCCGCTTTGCAAGACCAAGCATATTGATCGCGCCGTGCACTGACGTCTTCGTCGTTTGTACCGGATCATGCTGGTAATGGACCGGCGAAGCCGGACAGGCGAGATTGTAAATTTCGTCAACCTCGACAAAAAGCGGAAAGCAAACATCGTGACGAAGGAACTCGAAGCGTGGGTGGTTGTGAAGGTGCTCAACGTTTCTCTTTGTCCCGGTAAACAGATTGTCTGCACAAAGTACATCATGCCCCTGATCAAGCAGACGGTCGATAAGGTGCGAGCCGAGAAAACCGGCACCACCTGTAACCAGCACGCGCTTTTGAGAAAAATAGTTGCGTCCCACTCGATAACTCTCCGTATTCAGAAATTAAAACAAACAGGGCCGTTTTTCCTGAAGAGGCAAAGCAAAAACGACACGCTTTAGCTGCTGACCTGGCATGTGTCGTACTGCAATAGCAACTTCCTATCTTAAAACAGATATGGATTGGTTAAAAATCGAAAGCCTCAGAGCGCAGATTTGGAGGTTTTGATAGGGCTCATCGGCAGATACGTCGAGCGCTTGCGCAGGTGTAATTTCGTTGCCAGCAATACGAGCACGAATGTTACAGACGCGTAGATATGGTAACACCAATGCATGGCGATCGCGACAATCAAGCCAGACAATGGCAATCGTCGCGCCAGAAAACCAAAAAAAGAGCGGTTGCGAAAACCATATCCCAGGGCTGGAATCGCAGCGGCAATCAGCGCAGGCCAAAAAAACAAACCAGCGCAAAGAAAACAAATCGTCGCAGCCGCCAATCCGGCCGTTATGCGTTCTCCTGCTGCAACATTGAGATCAATGCCAGCCGTACGTCCATCTGCGATCAGTGCAGACCAGGGATAAGCGCGACGAACAATATCGGTGTGCCACACGCGCCAAAGGCTCCAGTCCTTACAATGGGTGCCAAAGGCTCCATGCACCAGCCTTATTCGATAACCGGACGATTTCAATCTTACGCCAAGCTCGACATCTTCGATGCTGGGATGTGCAAAAAGCGCCGTGTCATAGCCGCCTGAAGCCAGAAATACCTGACGATCAATCATTCCGATACCGGACCAGAAGGTCGTCGCCTCGCTTGGCCCATGTTGGTGCACATAATGATGCCGCAAATTGGCGTAGAGGCTTGTGAGACGATTTGAGCGCGGGCGATCATCATAGGATCCAAATGCTGCAATCGCACCAGTTCGAGCTATTTCCTTGATCAGCAGATCGATCGTGTCTGTAGCGATCACAACATCGGCATCAACAAACAGAAGAAATTCCGAAGTGGCGACCGCAGCCGCTACGTTGCGGCCATGGGCTGGTCCCAATGGCGCGCTTTCATTTCTGAGAATCCTTGCGCCGGCAGCCTGTGCTATGGCGTTGGTGTTGTCCGTAGCACCGTCATCAAACACGATGACTTCGTCTCGCTTGTGCTTTGCGGCGTAGATTGCTTCGAGACACGCAGCGATCGTGGCTTGTGCATTAAATGCCGGAACAATTATACTGATGGTCGGGCGTGCATCCACTTTAAAAGCTCAAGACGCGCGCGATCGCGTGAGGTCGGGCGCTGCCTCAATGTCTTCGTGATATTCCTTCTCCACATTCACACTCCACAAATCATTGGAGCCACCCAGCACGTTCTGAACAGCGAGCATTGCAGTCAGCATCGAATGATCCTGATTGTTATACCGGTGCATGCCGTTTCGACCAACGACCTGAAGATTGTTGAAACCAGACAGCCATCCGCGGATCATGTCGAGCGCCTCGCGATAGTCACCATCATATACCGGATAAGCCTTGGGCTGTCGTATAACCGTACCGTCAACGACGGACGAGGCCTTGGCAAGA
Organism: Sphingomonadales bacterium; assembly: GCA_031362505.1. GTDB lineage: Bacteria > Pseudomonadota > Alphaproteobacteria > Sphingomonadales > Sphingomonadaceae > Aquisediminimonas. Next base: position 2,812 of record JANLST010000209.1, on the reverse strand, counting down.
CCAAGTTTTTCCAGCTCGGCAGATGCTTGTTTGATCAATGTTGCATTGTCGGACGTCCAGAGCACATCATCGATCTGGCAAAAATATTCCATCCCGATGCTCGAGCGATTATCGTCTGGGACCATGCCTTCGGACCATGAGCGGAAATTCTGAATACGACCGACCTCTACATCGGGGCTGTGGATGTAGATCCAATTGTCCGGGAACAGGTCGCGACCGTCGAGGATCAAGGTCACAATCAGAAAATCCCGATACTTCAGCTTGCGAGCAGCAGCTTGAATGGATGCCGGCGCTGGTGGATCCATTGCAAGGACAAGGGCAGCGATTGGCATTGACGAAATAAATTGATCCGCTTCAAAACGATATATTTCCTTTTCATCGTCGCCAGCAGTGACCTCGAGCGCAAGCACTGCGTCATCGTTATGGTATATTCGTGTCACGCTTGACTGCATGCGAACTTCGCCGCCCTGCCCTTCAACGCGGTCGCGAAAAGCCTCCCACATCATTCCTGGGCCAAGGCGTGGATAATCAAACGCGTCGATCAGGCTGGTCGTATCGTTGTCACCCGTCAATGCATTCCAGATGGCCTTGCGCAACGAGAGATTCTTGATTCGCTGCGCGGCCCAATCCGCCTGCAGTTCCGTGCAAGGCATGCCCCATACTTTTTCCGTATAGGTCTTGAAAAAATGCCAGAACAATCGGCCACCAAATCGATTGGTAACCCATTGTTCGAAATTTTCTTCTTCAGTGTGAGGGTACACCTTCCATTTCATGTAGCTGATCATGATACGGGTGGATTCGTAAATTCCCATATTTCTCAAGGCGTTGAAAATCTTGAGTGGATAGTCAAAATACTTGCCCTGATAGTAAATTCTGCTCAGCCTTGGACGACGGAGGAATTCCTCTGGCAATACCTCGCGCCACAGTGCTTCAACGGGTTTGACCTTCGTAAAGAAGCGATGGCCGCCGATATCAAATCGATAGCCCTTATAGGTTTCTGTTCTTGCGATGCCGCCAACCTGATCGGACTCCTCGAAAACAACAACATGGTGTCCGTCACTATGCTTCTGAAACTCATACGCCGCTGTGAGGCCAGCGGGACCACCGCCGATGATCCCAACCACGGCCTTGCCCTGGCTCGTGGCAGGCTTGACGAACCCGTCGCCGCGCATTTCAGATCGAAACCATTCGATAGTGCTGTCGAGACCGTCCTTGAGCATGACAGATGGCTCCCAACGAAGAATGCTTCGTGCGAGTGAAATATCAGGACAGCGCACATGGGGATCATCTTCAGGCAGTGGCTCGTGAATGACCTTTGAAACCGAACCGGTTTTTGCGATAATGATGTCGGCGAGTTCCCGGATTGTGAACTCTTTTGGATTGCCGAGATTAATCGGCCCGATGCGCTCTCCGGGCGCCTCCATAAGGAGGATCAGAGCATCTATCATTTCGTCAACGAAGCAAAATGATCGCGTTTGCGATCCTGCGCCATGTATGGACAACGGATTGCCGCTTATGGCCTGCGTTACAAAATTGGGAATAACCCGACCATCGCCAGCATTCATGCGCGGACCGTAGGTATTGAAAAGTCGTGCCACGCGTATCTCGGTCTTGTGCTGACGATGAAAATCGTAGCAAAGAGTTTCCGCGACACGCTTGCCCTCATCATAACACGCACGTGGGCCTACACAATTTACAGCACCGACATAATCTTCCGGCTGGGGATGAACATCAGGATCACCGTAGATTTCGCTTGTGGATGCCTGAAGTAGTCGCGCTCCGTGATGGCGGCAATATTCCAACGCGTTGAGTGTGCCCAAGAAGTTCGTTTTCAGGGTGCCAACGCCGTCCTGACGATATTCGCGGGGGGATCCGGGACACGCAAGATTGAAAACCCGTTCAACAGCAATATCGGGCAGTCCGTCGCGGACATCGCCCTCGATGAAGTGAAAATTGGCATGTCCGGTGGCAGAGTCTAGATTAACCTTCCTTCCGGACTCAAGGTTGTCAAAACACCACACTTCATGCCCGAGCTGCAGGAGCTTGTCACAAAGATGAGAACCGATGAAACCGGCACCGCCCGTCACTAATATTCTCAATTTCGCCCCCAAACATCCAAATCGACCAAAAATATACGGCAAAGCATCAAGCTGTTACGCTTTCACGTAACGCTTTTTCATTAATATCTTGTTATCTTTATGATTCACGCCCGTTGGTTAAATATCATTTTGACGAGAAATCTTGTCAAGGCAAGCCTTAGGGTTCGAAATCGTCATTTAGGCTCGTGGGATATCGCCGGTTCATTTTCCATTTCTTAACCATTCCAGACCTATCAAACCCGCCAATCACTCGGGTCGTCCCATAGGATTGACCTCCAACTTGCCAAGCCGCGTTTTGCGGTCAACCGGGCGAAAAAATTTTCGTGCCCGACTGTGTTGTGGAGTATTTTCAATGGCGTCTTTCGATCGATTGGCTGTTTGTGCCCTGCGGAGTGCAAGCTTTTCTTTGAATGACAATCGATTAAATCGTGGAATTGTGGCCGCGCGGAAGATCGCGTTGATTGCCGGGTCGTCTCTTGCGCTGGCGGCATGCGGAGGCGGAAGCGCGTCTCAGTCAGGCACATCCACGCCTCCTCCTCCCGATCCAATTCCCTCCCCGTCCCCTGCACCGACGCCTGCACCTGCACCTGCGCCTGTGCCGTCACCGGGTGGTGATCCGATGGGAGTTCAGCTTCCTGCGATTGCGAGCAACTTCGATGTGAATGCCGAACTTGTTCCAGCTTGGGGAACAGGCGCGATCCCGGCGAGTGCGG
>JANLST010000254.1:0-9771 GCA_031362505.1 Sphingomonadales bacterium | reverse complement strand
CCGGTCAGGCGGATCGACTTGATCAGCGTCCCGCGTTTGAGCGTTTGTCCCGCTCCCTTGACAGTCAGATCCTTGATCAGGGTGACCTGATCGCCATCGACAAGCAAATTGCCAACCGCATCGCGGACTTCGACTGCGGCACTGACCCCGGCAAGACCCTTCGCGTCGGCCGCGCTGATCCATTCGCCTGACGCTTCGTCATAGACATAGTCTTCATCGTCTGCGGCCATGTGCTTGTCCTTCAAATGAAAAGGGGCGCTGCCAAGCAACGCCCCTTTTGGAATTGGGATTGACAGAGAGCCTTACGCGGCCTCGGCCAGATCGTCATCGCCCATGACCGGGCCGGAGTCCTGCCCCTTGGCGCTCTCGTCGCGGTCAACGAATTCAATGACGGCCATGGAGGCGGCGTCCGAAGCACGGATACCGGCCTTCACGATGCGGATATAGCCACCGCTACGCTCGGCATAACGCGCCGCCAGCACGTCGAACAGCTTGACCAACTGCGTATCGTCCAGCAGCCGGGCATGGGCAAGACGGCGGTTCGAAAGCCCACCCTTCTTGGCCAGCGTCACAAGCTTTTCGGTATAGGGACGCAGTTCCTTCGCCTTGGCGAGGGTCGTGGTGATCTGCTCATGCTTGATCAACGCGGCCGCCATGTTGCGGAACAGCGATGCGCGGTGAGAAGAGGTACGTTGCAGTTTGCGATGGCCAACGCGATGGCGCATGGTAATTTCCTTCGTTCGTTAAGGACCCGTATCAGGTAGTCCAGACCAGGCGGCGTTGAGGGCCCGCCATTCTCCCAAAAAACAAGGCGCAAGCGAAACGCCCGCGCCGAACGTGCGCCCCTAAGCCGGATGCAGGCTGGAAAGTCAAGCCCGTAGTCCCTGCTATTCTTGACTCGTGCCGTAAACGGGCAGAACCTTGATCGGTTCAATGCTTGAACGTTGGAGGGGACATTAAATGAAACTGCAATACGCCAAACATGCCGTGATTGTCGTCGCCGCGGCCTTCACACTTTCGGCCTGCACCAAGCCAGCAGCGACCGCAGACACTGCAAAGATCGCCGACACGATCAAAGCCGATGTGGCCCAACTGGTTGAGCATTTCAACGCACGCGATGCTGAAAAAGCGGTCAGTCACGACGCGCCGGACTATGTGGGCATGTTCCATGGCACGCCCAATGTCGTGGGTCCGGAGCAGGATCTTGCACTGACCAAGGTGCAAATGGCAGACCCCGCATCAAAACTAGCCGTGAGCGATGAAACGGTCGATGTTGCCTCTGCGGGTGACATGGCAGTCTATCGGGCGACCTATGCCTATACGATGACTGACCCGGCAACCAAGAAGCCAGCCACGGAAAACGGCAACTGGCTGCTTGGATACAAGACGCAAGCCGATGGTTCCTGGAAGATCGCCTGGGGCGTGGTTTCCGACACCGGTCCGGCGCCTGCTGCTGCAGCACCTGCCGCAGAATAGTCCAGTACCAAGAATCCCTGCCCGAAGCAGCGTGGCGGGAAGGGGAGCGCCGTCAGGCGTAATCAAGGCCGCCGCTTGAGTTAGGGGCGGTCCGCCCCTAACCTTGGATGATGCTGGCTGAACTCTCGCTTGCCACTGCGATGGTGGTCCTGACCGTGGTCGTCCACGCGGTTGGCCTGTACACGATTGCGCGCCTGTTGCGGCTTGAGGAACGCGAGGAAGCGGTTGAACATATCCACCCGATGTCGGTTCGCGGCTTTTCCGTGACGCTCGGCGTAACGCTGAGCCTGATCATGCTGCACGGCATCGAGATCTGGCTTTACGCCTTTGTCTATGACCTGATCGGTGCGGTCGATGGACTGCGTCATGCGGTCTATTTCTCGACCATCACCTATGGCGCGATTGGATATACGGACGCAGCGATGGCGGAGGAATGGCGGCTGGTCTCCGCGATCGAGGGGATCAACGGGATCATCCTGATTGGCTGGTCGACAGCCTTTTTCGTTACACTGGTCGCGCGGATGCGGCGGCGCTGACCCCGGCAAGGACAGCAGGGCGACCGTTTCCAGCCGCCCTGCACATCCATTCAACTATTCTCAATCGCTAAGACGCGATCAGTTCCATTGCCCAGTACCGTTCGACGCAGTACCCTTGCCATGGCTCGTCACGGCGCCACTGCGACCGGCATAGGCGCCGCTCGTGCCAGCAAGCCCGCCCACACAGCCCATCTCGTCAGCAGACATGTTGTTGCAGCCGAAGGTCACGAAGAAATTCCCATCGGACGCTGCAACATCGCACATCATGTGGCTCATGAAAATCGCGTCATGCGGCGGCTGGCTCATGCTGATGCACTTGTAGGTATATTTGGACTTCTTGCCATCGGCATAGGTGGTTTCGCCGCTTCCGGTGATGGCTGCAGCGCCGTAGGTCCGGCCATCGGGCGCCTTGTTTGCCATGGCCATTGCAGGCGCATTGGCCGTGGACTGGAAAGTAAAGGTCTGCGCTTGGGCAGCAGTAGCGGTGGTGGCGACCAGAATAGCCCCCAGCAATGCGGTTGTTCTTATCATGCGGAAATCCCCTATCGTTGTTCGTTTGAAACGCTACGCCAGGTACACATACGGTGTCGGGAATGGCCGTGTGGTGCACGGCTTGCGACCCGGCACCTTATCGCGGAAGACTGGACGGAAATTAACCAAGAGTCGAGTCCCGAAACAGCCCGTTTCTGCGGTGCCGGACGGGATGGCAAAAGCCCAAAGGTTAGAAAAGGTTAGCCCAAACGATCATCATAGGCCGCTGCCCATTCCTTCCTCGTCTACGCCTTGGGATAAGCGCCTTCCAGCTTCGCAACCTCCAGCTCATACTCGAATCGTTCGCCCATCGGCATCGGATCGGGCGGCGGTGGCGGCGGTGGAGCCAGTCGCTACTCTATTCGGCTGAAATTTGCAGGGCTTTTGATCACTATTGTTGTGCTGAGCTTTTGGAGCCTTTGGAACCATATGCTCGTTGAATAGCCGATCACCAATCAATTGGTCGGTTTCAATACCGGTCGGCGGGTTTTGGGTGGTTCTTTTGTACATGCGGGCGCAGGTGCTCTCTCATCAGCCTTATGCGATGGCCGATCGCGGACTCACGATCATATAGTAACGATGAGTTCCGTGCCATTTCCAGAAGTTTCGCCAGCCTGTCACGGTCTCGATCGAGCTCAAGGATGCGGTCCGCTAGGGCCTGCCAATCACCGAGGGGAACGAATTCGCCGCCGCCTCTCTCGGAGACTAAGTCATTGGCATATAGGCTAGCGTAACCAATGATCGGTGCCCCCGCTGCCAACGCTTCCACCAAGCAACGCGGCGACTCGTCAGTGAGATGACAAAAAAGGAATATTTCCGAGTTGCGCAACATTGCAAACGCTTCATCACGATCGACATTTCCGGGATAGACAATACGATCAGCCAAGCCGCGTTTGGCAACCGACCCCTGGACCATATCGAGTAAATCGCCATCGCCAAGCCACGTAGCGGTGGCGTTCAACCCGCGTTCCATCGCATTGCTTAGGCATCGCTGCCAGTCCCGAGGCCCTTTCATTGCAATTGCGCGCCCGGCATAGGCGATGCGAAGTGGCGCACCTGATCGCACTCGTGCGAGTTTTGCAGCAAAGGCTTCGTTCGAAATACGGTCAGCGGCCGTAACCTGAACGTTGAGCACCTTTTGCGGATTGGGCGCAATGTTCTTATAAGCGTCGAACACGGCTGCGCCTTGGAGCAACGATAAACGTGCTCTGCTCATTGAGTCCAGGTAATATCGAGTGTGGACATGGAACCACAGCGTCTTGCGTAGCCGATTCAACCCGACTTTCATGTCAGCCAACTGGCTGCGGGACACACTCTGAAGATCCCAGTCACCCTCCATATTGTAATCTCGTCCGAGCGCTAGCGCGATGCGAGTAGCAAGGGTTGACCAGTCAAACGCCGCATGAGGCGAGATCAACAGATAATCGGCTGCTGTTATTTGATCGCGAAGAAGACGACTGACCTTGGCATAGTTGAAATAGAAGCGGTCCTCCCGATAGGGCTCCGGAAGGACAATGACCGAGCATCGCTCAACACCATTGATGTCTTTTAGTGGAACCATGTTCGCGCCAGGTGCCATAGCGGGGCAGGCAACTGTCACCTTCTCAAACGAAGCAAGGTAGGCACAAAGATTATTTCCGAAATGCTCGTCGACCAAGACGCCATTTGGCGTGTCCGCGAGCACTGGTGGAATGACCAACAGAAGATGGCCATTGGGGACGCTTGGAGCGCAAAATTCGTTACAATCCTGATCCAAGTGCTAAGCACCCCTGTTCCATTATAGGCACTATGTCTCCCGGGTTCGTTGATTGTTGGAGGTTGAACCAACGCCCGACCGATGTCCGTAGCCCATCCTTACATGTAAGCCAACAGGCGCTCAGAAGCAGGTTACGGTCAAGGAATTCAGTGACCCTACCCGACGATACCGCCAAGGAAGGAGGCCGCACAGTCTAAATGAAGAACCCGCGTATGCAGACGGTTGGGTGATGTCAGGCAAACGCCAACTTGTTTCTGTCAACGGCTAGCGAGTCGGATAGAGGAACGAGAATGAAGCCGATTTCCTTCAAACTTCACCCCTTTCCGCCGACCACAATGCGCTTGGCAGTCCGGAACGCCGCAATTGCGGGCCGGTTACGAGGCATGCCGCGAAGTCAGAGAAAGGCTCTGGGAATGTCTGGCGGAGCGGGTGGGATTCGAACCCACGATACGCTTTTGACGTATACTCACTTTCCAGGCGAGCGCCTTCGACCACTCGGCCACCGCTCCGCATGCTCTGGAAGGATTGGCCCCCTATCGTCTTGGTTGCGCTTTCGCAAGCGACGTGGCTGTGCAAATATGTGTGTATGAACATTTCTGCTTCCATTGCCTTGTCGCTGTTGACCAGCGCCGCGGTTCCACCCCCGGCACCACAGCTTGCACCATCCGAAATTGTGGCAGCGGCACCCGCAACCGATTGGGAGACGATCCCTCCCGAGGATCTCATCGAGATGACTCTCGCCAATGGCCATACCGTTACAATTCAACTGGTGCGCGATTTTGCCCCGATTCATGTCGCCAACATCCGCAAACTCGCTCTCGCGCATTTTTGGGACGGCACCAGCATCAACAGGGTTCAGGAAAACTACGTCGTTCAGTGGGGCGATGCGAGCGAGAAGAAGGCGCTGCCAGCCGGACTCGGCACCGCTCCCGCAAGCGACTATACGCGGCCACTGGCGGGACTGGCCTTCCGCCCTCTGCCCTATCGCGATGCGTATGCGAAAAAGGTCGGGCATGCGTCTGGATGGCCCGTCGCGAGCGACGGAAAGCAGGCATGGCTGCCGCATTGCTTCGGCATGATCGGAGTTGGCCGCAACCTGGCGCCTGATACCGGCAGTGGCGCTGAACTTTATGTCGTCAACGGGCATGCGCCGCGCCATCTGGATCGCAACATTGCAGTGGTCGGCAGGGTGATTGATGGCATCAGCGCACTGACCACCCTCCCGCGCGGCACCGGTGCGCTGGGCTTTTACGAGAAGGCAGAGGAGCGAACGAGTATCGCCAACCTCAGCATTGGCACTGCACAACGCTGGCAAATGATGCGAACGGATTCCACAAGCTTTGCGGCCTACGCCAACGCCCGCGCAAATCGTCGCGACGCGTTCTTCAACAGCCCTGCTGGCGGCGCGGATATCTGCAATATCCCCGTGCCCATCCGGAAGACGCCGGCTGGTTAAGAATGCGTTGCCTTTTTGCAACGCACAAAAACCAACTGCACGGGCAACGGAGAATAACTGCCAAACCAACTCGACTGTCACAATCGCGCAACTTAGGTTCTGGAAAGCGCCAATGTACGGCTTGGGATGAGCCGATTCGCTTGTCAGGGGATCTCAAAATGAAGACAAAATTTTTCGCTGGTGGGGCGCTCGCCGCTCTTATTGCTCCTGCGTTTGCGTTCGCACAGTCCACAGGCTCCATCGACTTTGAAAAGGAAATCGTAGTTACTGCGTCAAAGTCTGACGATGTTGGCGGGGTGGTTGCACCTGATACCACCAAGGCCAAAGCCGTGCTGACACAGGAATTTATTGAACGTCAGACCCCCGGTCAGACGGTCAACTCGATCATCAACTCCCTGCCGGGCGTAAGCTTTCAGAACAATGACCCATTCGGCTCCGCGGGCGGTACGCTGAACATTCGCGGTTTCGATTCCACTCGTATATCCCAAACGTTTGACGGTGTGCCGCTGAATGACTCGGGCAACTACGCGTTGTTTTCCAGCCAGCAGCTTGATTCAGAACTGATTGAGCAAGTGAACGTCAACCTTGGTTCGACTGATGTGGATAGTCCGACAGCTGCGGCTTCGGGTTCAACAGTGAACTATCGCAGCCGCAAGCCATACGACAGTTTTGGCGCTAAACTCGCCGGATCAGCCGGGGAATACGGCTTCTTCCGTCTCTTCGGCTCGGTTGACACTGGCGAGTTCACGCCGTGGGGGACCAAGGCTTTTTTTGCCGCCAGTCACAGCGAAAATGACAACGTGTTCAACAATCGCGGTCGCATCGACAAGCAACAATATAATGGCAAAATTTATCAGCCAATTGGCAGTAATGGTGACTTCATTTCTCTTTCTGGGCACTACAATGAAAGCCGAAACAATTTCTTCGGCTCGGTACCTTTGCGCGTCGATTTGCTCAATGCCAACGGTACGCCCAACAACAGCATTGTTCCAAATCGCTTCCCTGTGACCAAGGATGAGCGCTTTTACACAATTGCCCGCTGCACGACCAATCAGGTCGCGCGCTTCGGCCTCGCCGATCTTGCCAATAGCTGCGGTTCTACGTTTGACGAACGGTTCAACCCGTCAAATACTGGCAACATCCGGCTCGCCTCAAAATTCACAATCACCGACGGATTGGTTCTTACTGTTGACCCAAGCTATCAATATGTGAAGGCCAATGGCGGCGGCACATCTGTCGGTCAGGAAGTACGGCGGGATGTCAACCCAAGTGGCGGTGCCGCAAACTGCAACACAGCTGTCAACGGCGCGGCGGTAAGCTGCCAGACAGGTTATATTGGTGGAACCCCATATTTCGGTCGGGACCTCAATGGTGACGGCGATACACTCGATACGGTACGCGTCTTGACACCAAGCCAGACGCAAACCCATCGCTATGGCGTAATTGCGTCACTTCGATACGACATTAGTGATCATCATACGGTACGCGTAGCCTACAGCTTTGACCGCGCACGCCATCGGCAAACCGGACAGGTCGGCCGCCTCAATCTAAACGGCGAACCGTTCGACGTTTTCCCCGTCAATGCCGGGCTCAAGGATGCTGGCGGAAACATCCTTCAGAAGCGCGACCGTTTGTCTTACGCAATCCTGAGCCAATTCTCGGGCGAGTATAAGGGTGAGTTTTTTGACGAGGCGCTCACTGTCAATATCGGAATTCGGGCACCGTTCTTCAAACGCGATCTCAACAATTTCTGTGCGACCTCAAGCGCAGCCGGCTTCGTCGAGTGCTTCGGCACCAACGCCGCTGGGCTGGCCGCCTATTTGGCAAGTAACCCTACGGTTACGGTTGGCAACGGCGCATCTGCGACAACTGCTCCATTGCAGGGCCCGCAGCAACGCGTTCTCAAGTATAACAAGATACTCCCGAACCTGGGACTGACCTATGATATTGGGACCCGGGCAAGCATATTTGCCAACTACTCCAAGGGCATTCAGGTTCCAGGAACGGACAACCTTTATAATTCCTTCTTCTTCGTCCCTAGCGCAGCACAGGCGCGTCCAACACCGGAAACAACAGACAATTTCGATATGGGATTGCGGTATCGTTCAAGCAAGCTGATCGCACAGGCGTCGGTCTGGTACACAAAATATTCCAACAGACTGGCTTCGGCCTATGATCCAGATCTTGACCGCTCAGTTTACCGAAACCTTGGAACGGTGAACAAATACGGCTTCGATGGTAGCGTTTCCTACCAGATCATTCCTGAGCTTTCGGTTTACGTTTTCGGGTCCTATCTGAAATCGAAGATCAAGGATGATCTGCAGATTACGGAACTGGCCAACGGCACGGCGATCTTCGCTCCAACTGGCGGCAAACGGGAATCGGGTGCGCCGGTCTATTCGCTCGGCACTCGAGTGCAAGGCCAAATTGGTCCACTGGAACTCGGCGCGCAGGCAAAGCGCACAGGCAAGCGGTATATAAATGACACAAACTTGCCAGTCTTTGCCCTGCCGGCAGCGAACCAGACAATACCGGCAAGTACGCTGACAGTGTTTCCAGCAGCAGCGCCGGCTTACACTTTGGTCGATCTGGATGCACGCTTGCCACTAGGGTTCATCGGCCTGAACGATAAGAGCTACTTCCAGCTCAACGTAACCAACCTGTTTGACAAGGTGTATGTCGGTGGGTTCAACGGCGGCAATCAGACGCCAACCTACAATACAACGACCGGTGTGATCACTGGTTATTCCACTCCGATATTTGTTCAAATTGGCGCGCCTCGAACATTTATGGGGTCGGTGGTGTTCGCCTTCTGATTTGATCACACATCCAGAAAAATGCCGCCGTTCCCTTGATGGCAACGGCGGCGTAAATTCGAATACCTCGCTAGATATCTATATCTTGGGCTTTTTGGATGAAGGCCGGTTACTGCGCTTGGCAGAAATGTTGCAACTTGGTCTCGCCCGCATGCCACGGCGATGCTAGGGCGCTGTCTCGTATTTGGAGACCGCATTGATGTCCTTTACGGCGGACAGTTTGATAGTGTTTGGTGCGACGGGGGATTTATCTCAGCGGATGTTGTTGCCGTCTTTGTGTGCTTTGAATGCGGATGGTTTGGTTTCGGGAGATTTGCGGATTATCGGGACGGCGCGTTCGGCGCATGATGATACGAGTTTCAGGGCGTTTGCGGGGGAGGCTTTGGAGCGGTATCTGCCTGCTGAGCGCAAGGGGTCGATCCCGGCGCTTTTGGCGCGTTTGAGTTACCAGGCGCTTGATGCGTCGCACCCTGAAGGGTTTGGCGCGCTCGCTGAAAAGGCTGGAGCGGTCAAGGAGGGTCTGGCGATTTTCCTGTCGACCGCGCCGTCGCTGTTCGAGCCGACGATTGCGGGTCTGACGCAGGCCGGGCTTGCCGGGGAACGGGCGCGGATCGGGCTTGAAAAGCCGTTGGGGACCGATCTTGCGACCAGCCGCCAGATCAATGACGCAGTTTCGGCGGCGTTTCCCGAGGAGCGGATTTTCCGGATCGACCATTATCTGGGCAAGGAGACGGTCCAGAACCTGCTGGCGCTGCGCTTTGCCAATATCCTGTTCGAGCCGTTGTGGAACGCGACCCATATCGAGCATGTCCAGATCACGGTTGCCGAGACGGTGGGGCTTGAGGGGCGGGTCGGGTTTTACGATGGCGCGGGGGCGTTGCGCGACATGGTCCAGAACCATATGCTCCAGTTGCTGGCGCTGGTGGCGATGGAGCCGCCGTCGCGCTTCGATGCAACGGCGGTGCGCGACGAGAAGGTCAAGGTGCTGCGCTCGCTGCGGCTCCTGGGCGAGGGTGACAGCGTGACCGGGCAGTACCGGGCAGGGGCAATCGACGGGGTTGCGGTGCCGGGCTATGACGAGGAACTGGGCAAGGCCTCCACCACCGAGACCTTTGTCGCGCTGAAGGCGCATATCGACAACTGGCGCTGGAAGGGCGTGCCCTTTTATCTGCGGACCGGCAAGCGGCTGCCGCAGCGCGC